>JAJFTP010000011.1 GCA_021372895.1 Synergistaceae bacterium | reverse complement strand
ATTCATTGAAGCATTGCCTGAGATGCTGAAGAACAAGCTGCTCAGATGTGCGTGAAATGACTAAAAATAATATTCTTAACGTTCGCCGATTATTGGATTGTCAAGGTGCTGTGCACGTTATTTATGTGCGAAGTTTGAGTTTATTATATTACATTCATTACTCAATAACAAAGAGGGACATCCGGTATGGACATCCCTCTTCGTGCAAAATCAAAAAGTCCCTTACAAAGCAAGGGGTATTTAAATTTCTATTCCACTGCGATTTCCTGTGATGTCTCCCAGAGTCCGTGCAGATTGCAGTAGCTCTGCGCTATAAGGGTCCCTGGCTTTGAAAGTTTGATGGCGACGCAGCTGAAGGGTTCCGCAAGGGCAGGACCTGCCACAGTCGGATCCATTGATGCTGCGTGCGCGGTATAGTCAAACTTTGCGAGCTCAATCGCAAATTTGGCATCGTTGGGTTTAAAGAAAAGCCCGATCCAGCAGATATGGTGCTCCATCTTGTTTGGATGTGGAATTTCCTTGCCTACACTTACTTTTACTGTAAATTTCTCTCCGGCTTTTACTTTTTCCGGTGCTTCAATAACGGGAACATGCTTCTCTCCCTTAAAATCGCCGCTTTGAATGAGATCTCCTATTTTCATGTAAGATTACCCCCCATTTTTTAATCATGTCTTAGTATAATATTAAACTGACAAAACAATAGAACCATCGGCATTTTTACCGAAAAATAATAATCATTATTATTTATCTGGGCTTTTAACCGTTTTTTCTTAGGCTAAGCTTCTCTGATGCCACCTTAAGCCTTGCCACTGTTTCTGCAATTTCAGGATCTCCGTTTTCAGATGTCAGTCTTTTTGTCTCTTCCTTTACAGCCTTCTCCGAGATTATGACCGGAGCCCGTCTCCTGCATGCGGGAAGCGGAGGTTTTGCAGCAGATCGTCTTGTAATTTTTCCAACTTTAACGTCAATTTGTATAGATGGTAAAGATAAAAATTTACGCAGTGATTTTATAAGCGCAGATCTTCTGAACTTTACTGCCTGAGCAACTCCTGCATCCGTAACATTTATGGTAATCCTCAGTCCTTCTTCCACAAATTCACACGCTGAAGGGGAGCTCCTTTCAGCAATTGCCTCACCCGCTACATTATGCCACTCCTGTTCGAGCTCGGCTAGTTTAAGGCAGGCTTTAACCGCATCAGGCACATCTGTGGTAAATAGTCTGCCGGCATCCTTAAGAGATTCCATCTTTATTTTCAGTCCTCTCTCTGCGTCTGTTCTCCAGCGTGACCCAAAGGAGCTGGATATCGGTCGGCGGGATCCCGGAGATCCTTGACGCCTGCCCAAGTGTTCTGGGAACATGGCGGATAAGTTTTTGGCGTCCTTCCCCCGAAAGTCCTCCAATCGATGCAAAATCAAAGTCCTCCGGAAATTTCAGTCGATCCATGTGGCGGAATTTTTCAACCTGTCTATTCTGTCTGTCGATATATCCCTTATATTTGAGGTCTGTCGATATGCGCTCTCCAAGTTCTTTATCAATATCTTCAGAAGAAATAAGCGGCGCAATGATCTCCCATGTGATCTCAGGTCTGCAAAGCAGGTCGGATGCCGGAAGTCCTTCTGTGATCGGGGAGGAGCCGGCACTCCGAAGTATCTCATTGACTTTTTCCGTAGGATGGATCTTAAAATTCATTATACGCTTGATTTCCATGTCCATTTTCCTCCAGCGCGCGCAAAGGATATTCCATTTTTCCTGTTGCAGCAGGCCTATATCGTGCCCGATCCCGGAAAGTCGTTTGTCAGCATTGTCATGGCGAAGCATGAGCCTGTATTCACATCTGCTGGTAAGCATCCTGTATGGTTCTTTTGTCCCTTTTGTTACAAGGTCATCTATGAGTACTCCTATATATGCCTGGTCTCGTCCCAGAACCAACGGTCCGCTTCCGTGCACCCTTAGCGCAGCGTTGATGCCGGCAATAAGCCCCTGTGCACCGGCCTCTTCATACCCCGATGTGCCGTTTATCTGTCCTGCAAGAAAGAGATTCTTTATCTGTTTTGTCTCGAGCCAAGGTTCAAGCTGTGTAGGAATCACAAAGTCATACTCAATCGCATACCCAGGTCTTAATATGTGCGCCTTCTCACAGCCCCTGATCGTGCTTACGGCTTCAAACTGAGCCTCAAGGCACATTGATGTTGAAAAATTCTGCATATAGACTTCTCTGCCATCAGGATCAATGGGTTCGAGGAAAATGGGATGGGAATCCTTTTCGGGGAACTTTATTACCTTGTCGTCGATGGAGGGGCAATATCTCGGCCCTTCCGTATCAAGGGTACCCTGAACCAGGGGTGACTCTGAAAAATATTTTCTGATGACATCATGAGTTATTTTGTTGGATCTTGTCATGCCGCATACCATTCCCGAATATGTCCGTTTCTCTCCAAAATATGAGAACGCTTCAGGTTCTGATAAACTTTCCTGCTTATCTAGTATGTCCCAGTTTATGGTATCTCTGTGAAGCCTTGGCGTCGTGTCGGTCCTCAGACGTCCGATCTCGAGCCCCGTGTTCCTTAGGCTGCGGGATAACTCTGTAGCTGCAACCATTCCGAGAGGACCTGATTTATGGCATGTCATACCTATGTGTATTTTAGAGGCAAGATATGTTCCAGTAGCCATGATTATTGTCCTTGAGTAAAAAATCTGGCCTGTTTTTATTTTTACCCCTATAGCCGTTCCATCCTTAACAATAAGATCCGTGACCTGTGACTGATGGATCTCCAAATTCGGACAGGTAAGCAGCGCAGTTCTGTAATGGCTGCTGTATATCCTTGGACTGCACTGAGCTCTCAGTGTCCTGACAGCCGGACCTTTTGACGTGTTGAGCCAACGCAGGTGCTGCGTTGCTTTATCTGCAGCACGCGCCATTTCCCCCCCGAGAGCATCTATCTCACGGACAAGGTGCCCTTTTGCCGGTCCGCCTATGGAAGGATTACACGGCATCATAGCTGTGTTGTCTATGTAAAGGTTCAGCATGAGGGTCCGGGCTCCCATTCGGGCAGCAGAAAGGGCTGCTTCACATCCCGCATGGCCTCCTCCGACAATAATAACCTCATATTTGTCATTATAAATCATCATTGGAACTTATCACTCTTCCTTCTGAAACAGTATATACTTTCCCTGGAAAACCAGATATGAACGGTTCGGCCGTTGCAGCAAAAACCTGCCCTTTTCTTTCTGTCAGCGCTTCAAACAATACTTTTCTTCCCTCTGCATCCAACTCTGCGGTAACTTCATCCAGAAGCAGCACCGGCTCTCTGCCAAGCTTTCGGCGTACCCCGTCTGATGCTGCAAGCATCAATGCGATGGCAACTCTTCGGCGCAGTCCCCTGCTAAGAGACATTGCTGCTGATTTTCCATCCGCAGTTATTACCAGATCATCCCTGTGCGGTCCAACGACAGAAGCTCTGAGTGCAGCTTCTTTTACTCTGTTGATTTGAAGTGCTTTTATATAATCTTCTTCCGTGTCTTCTGCAAAACCGGCGCCGCCCCTTGCCAGAGACAGTCCTATCCTTGCGGGTAAAAGTTCCCCCAGTCCTTCCATACAATCTGAGAGCAACAGTACTGCTTCCTCTCTCATTCTCCATATCCACGCAGCAAGTGACACGAGAGCTCGATCTACTATGGCGGCGGAGTATCCCTTTCCGAGCAATATTGACTTCTGGCGGATACCCCTTCTATAATCACACAATCTTACTGCATATGCGGGGATAAGAAGAGCAAGGATCATATCCAGGAGCCTACGCCTGTAAGATGCGGAATCCTCAAGTATGGACATGTCGTTTGGAAGAAAAGAGAGTACAGGTATTTTACAGCGGAGTTCAGCGGCTTTTATCGTCTTATCGTCTATTTTAATGGAATATCTGCCGGAGATTTTTACCTTGATTATCTCTCCATATTCGCTGTTTAACTGTCCTGTAAGCTGTACATCACTGGTACCGCTGTTCCATGTCGGAAGAGAGTTTGTTCTGGTACCTCTTTCAAGAGGCCCCCATCCCGATATAATATTAATTCCTTCAAGTATGTTCGTCTTGCCTGAGCCATTAACTCCTGTAAGCAAATTCAGCCCCGGGGACCATTTCATCTCCCGGGGCTCCAGATTTTTAAAGTTATTGAACCTTACTCTGCTAAAACCCGTCTCCATCAGTTATCCCGGTTTTTTCTATCTTCATTTCTTCTTCGGATAAATTAATCGGAGCAATAAGACATAAAAATTTATCACTATCTGTATGCCTGACTGCCATATGCCCGGATGGACCGTTAAATGTAAGTCTCACATCAGAGTCACGCATTACTTTAAGTGCTTCCATAAAGAACTTGGAATTTACTGCCATTCTTAATGTTTCTCCTGTTATATCTGCATTTATCTCTTCAACCGCCTGACCAAAGTCAGGAGCTTTGGCTCTCATTACTAAACTCTCGCCTGTAATTATATCAAGTATCACCATACGGTTATAATCCCTTACAATCACATCCACCCGCTCAAGTGCGGAAATAAGATCACCCCTATCAATAGTAATACTTGTTGTATTACTTTTAGGAAGAATTTTTTCATAAGGAGGAAACCGCGATTCTACACGTCTTACTGTAAATTCAACATTTTCCGCCTTGAAGTAAAACTGAGCATCATCATAAAGTATATCAACTATGGAATTTGGATTTAAAGACCCAAGTATCCTCTGGACTTCTTTTACTCCTTTCATAGGAAGCAGAGAACTGACACCATCTGTTGATTCAAGGACCACAGCTCCGGAAAGGGCAAGCCTTCTTGTATCCGTTGATATGATGTTCAATATTCCGTTCGATATCTGAAAATTTGCAGAAGACAGATAAAGAGGAAATTCTTCACCTGTCGATGCTGCAAGCGTTCCCTCTTCCAGTACCTCTGTCAGTTCTTTCGCTGAAATTTTACAAAAGAGCTTTGCTGATCCGGAAGAAGGAAGGACCGGAAATTCACTTACCGGATATGTACTGAAATTATACTTGCTCCTTCCTGCCTTCAAAACAACCTTACCATCAATGACAGATAGAGTAAATTCCTCTCCCGGTGCTTTTTTAAATAGATCACTGACCATCTTTATCGGGAAAACCGCTTCTCCTTGCTCTACAACGGTAACGCCGGAAGCGGAGCATATTATGGATGTCCGGATATCAGTTGCCTGAAGAGAGACCTCATCAAAGGAAGCTTTTATCAGAACCGAGGAAAGTATGTTCATGGAGCTTGAACTGGATGTGCTTCTCTCGGCAAGCCCCCAGCTCTGCAGGAATTGTTTTTTGTTGATAATAAGCTTCATAAGTAGACCTCCCTATTTCTTTTCTTTTATATTAAAAAATAATATTCGTCGTAATAGGTGCTGTGGAAATGTGTAAAACGCAAAAAAAACAAGACAGAGAAAGGATTTTTTTGGTGGATAAAATCAAGAGAGAATCCTTATTTTATCCACAATATCCACAATTTCGGTGTGGAAAAAGACATAAGCTGATCTATGCACATATAGATTCACAAAAAACACAGTGGGAAATTATAGTTTACTAGCAATATTATCCACAAAAGAGCGTACGCGTAAATCAGTCTTTATGAGTTTTTCCACCTTTTTACAGGCATGAATGACTGTGGTGTGATCTTTTTTATTAAACGAATAGCTTATCTGCTGAAGGCTTTCACCGGTCTTATTCCTTGCAAGATACATGGCGATCTGTCTTGCAAGCGCCAGATCGGCTGTTCTGTTCTGAGATAAAAGATCATCAATAGAGAAACCAAAGGTCTCCGAAACCATCTGCTGAATAAGACCTATGCTGACAGGACCGGAATTATTTTCGCGGATCATATCCTTGAGCCAAACAGTTACATTTTCCATGTTTATCGGCTCTTCGTTGAACTCGGAACATGCTACAACTCGATTTAAGGTGCCCTCAAGCTCCCTGATATTGCTTGGTACGTTTTGGGCGATAAATAAAATTATATCAGCAGGAATAGTATAATTTTTAATTTCTGCCTTTTTCTGCAGAATGGCCACACGTGTTTCAAGATCAGGCGGCTGTATATCGGTTACAAGGCCCCATTCGAATCTTGATACAAGCCTGTCCTCTACTCCCTGTATATCTTTCGGCGGCCTGTCAGAGCTTATTATTACCTGTTTTTTTGAGTTGTGAAGAGAGTTGAAAGTATGAAAAAATTCTTCCTGCGTTCCCTCTTTGTCACCAATAAACTGGATATCGTCTATCATCAGGACATCCAATTCCCTGTAACGGGCGCGGAACTGATCGTTGGTGTTGTTTCGTATTGCCGTTATAAAATCATTTGTGAATTTTTCGGAGCTGACATAAAGAACCTTGGTATTAGACTGAGTATTTTCTATGTGATGTCCGATCGCATGCATCAAGTGCGTCTTCCCAAGGCCGACCTTTCCCCAGATGAATAAAGGGTTGTAGGCTATACCGGGTGATTCTGCAACTGCAAGGCACGCCGCATGGGGAAGCCTGTTTGATTTTCCAACCACAAAGGTAGAGAAGACATAATTGGGATTAAGCCCGTTACGGCTGGTCCCAAACCTTATAGGAGCCGCTGCTGCAATTGCGCGATCCTCCGCACCCACATCATCTTTTGTCTCCTGGCTTACCTTTATCTCAATATCAGTTCCAAAACCAGTCTCTGCGAGAATTGTCTTCATTTGCGTGAGAAATCTGGATTTTATCTGTTCCTTGGCAAATGGTGTGGGTACGTCAAGAACAAGCACCCCGTCATCAAGAGATACGGGAAGGCATGTATCCAAATATGTCTTTGCCGCATTATCCGCAGCGGAAAGCATCCCCACACAGTGCATCTTAAACTCGTTCCAGATAACATCCAGTTCCTTCAGCATTCACTCTCACCTCAAAGGTAAAAAAAGAAGACGAAATAGAAAAGCAACATAATTTTATCATGAAAGGGGTCGGCGCGGAGGAATATTTAAAACGCAAAAACAAAACGTCTTTTAAATCCACAAAAGATATACACATATCCACAAAATATTTAATGGCATAGTATCTCGTGCAAAAAAGCAGCGGTGGAGAACAAGCGTAAAAAAACACAACCCCGGGGGTATATTGACATTTTTTGACCAACTTGATTAAACAGTCGTGCATAACATCTGGATAGTATTGTGACATCTGTGAATAAAACATTATAGATCAGTAAATATATGACTTTAATAAATACAATTTGTTATTATTATTAAAAGGTCTCCCCCTCCAGAAGTGGAAAGAATGCGAAAGGAAGGAAAGGGCAAAGAGATATCCACAGCATGTGGATAGAAATTGTGTATATTTCGATACTTTTCTAAAAACAATAAATAAGACAAATAAGAGACTAAAAATAAGTTTCCATGAAGTGTGTAACAGAATAGACCTTATTTGATGTTTAGTATAAAACGGCGAGAGATGGAAATACGCATGAAAAAACGCGGGGGTTATCCCCGCGTAAATTCGTTATTATATTTTGTTGCCGGCCGGCCTGTCTGAATGAATTTTATCGCTTATCACTGGTATTGTGCAGTTTTCATCTATTGATGATAAAGTGCGAAATCAATCATAGAGTTTGTCACCTAAGTTTATATCCTACTTATTTATGCCAGCTCCAGCTCTCCCCCTTTGTAAACGGCTTTGGATCGCTTGTCATTATTGCCGAAGTGTCAGTCATTTTAATTTTCTTGAAACTGACGGGAAATGGGATTTTTTTAAAAGGCAAAAGGGGATTGACTTTGCCAATGATCATGCTTGTAAGGCTTTCCGGCTGTTTGACCCCTTCGACATAAATAGCAGTATTTTCAAGATATACTCCATCCGCCTGGAGGCCGAGCACTCCTTTTGCCTTGAGTCTGATTTTTATCGTAAAGAGAAACTTTGCGGAAAATATCCCATCTGCAGAAAAGCCTTCCGGTGTAAAATCGAATTTCAGGTTTGAAAAACCTTTGGTGTTTATGCCGGCAAGAAAATAGTTATTTACATCCTTTTCAAGCAAAACGACCTCGCCTTCCGACATCATAATAAGATTTGCAAGCCCGTATTTGTCGCCTGAAAGGGCCTGTTTCGGTGCTTCTTTAAGCATTGCCCTCAGCTTCATATTTTCAATGCGAATCGCCTCGATGTTTGCGCCGACCATCTCAGCCCAGATAAAACTGCCTCCGTCGCTTATTTTAAGTTTCAGCGAATCGGGCTTGAACTCTTCTATAAGTAAACCTCCAATCTCTTTAGCTACGCGTTTTTCCGCCTCTCCGGCAGATAATTGCGCAGCATTAAACAGCATAAGAAGTATCGCAACAAAAAATACAACTGGTTTTTTCATACCCTTGCCCCCCCAAAAAATTATATATTATCACTTTAGCACTAAATATAACTGGTTGTCTTGATCACTGAACTTTTCCGCCATCTTCCGCATGTTTCCAAGCAGGAGCCCGGTAGTTTCAACGCTTTAAAGACCCTTGATCCCGTCTGGAAAACATGATAGGAAGACGGGGGAAAAGGCCTATAAGGCCACTGCCACTATATAGGAATAACTGGGAAAGTTCAGTTGATCGCTTTTAATCATTTTTAATTTTATTTGTCAAGCCTCGTATATTATATGCCACATTTGGCATGGATAAACCAATAACAGGCCAGGTCTGTATTTAACATGTAAAAATGCGATTTTTTTACATGAACGATAATCAGGTATTGTCAGAGAACAGCTCTGACCGCCCGTGTTTTGGGCTGGATGTGATTATGTGGAGCATCGGATGTTGTTTTCTTTTCATCCTATATCATCTATCATTGTTGCAAAGCAAGTCAGGACTAAATCTTAGCAAAAACGGAGCAGATGTAAATGACGTTGTTTGAGCTGTTTTTCTTCTTTTTCAAAATAAGCGCTGTCACCTTTGGAGGGGGAATTGTTATCCTTGGGATGGTCCAGCTTGAAGAGGAAAAGCGCATGGATATTGATGCTGAAGAATTTGCTGATATGATCAGCCTTGCCGCGTCGATGCCCGGACCTCTCGCCGTTTCAATATCATGGATAATGGGCCGTCATTACAGAGGGTTTCCAGGCAGTGTCGCCGCTGTATCAGGTGCTATTTTCCCCCCCTTTATTATTGTACTTTTTCTTTCCCCGTTAATATTGAAATATTCAGATGTACCAGGGGTCCAGGGGTTCTTTCGGGGCGTTCTCGCAGGCACCAGCGCTATCATCACGACCGTGGTCTTCGACAATGTCAAGAACACACTGTCTGCCGGATGGTGGAATGCTGTGCCTTTTGCTGCAGTAATCGCAATGATAGGAATATTTCATATCCATCCTTTTCTTGCAATGTCTGCGGCGATAGCTATCCAGCTGTTGAGAGAAAGGGCAGTCTTTAAAAAATGAACATGCTGGCCGGACTTGCCGCTGCATTTGCTCAGGTGGGTATATGCGCATTCGGAGGGGGACTCTCCACGCTTCCGCTGATCGAATATCAGCTGGTTACCAGCACCGGCTGGCTGACAAGAGAACAGTTCAACCAGGTACTTGCGATGTCTCAGGTTACACCGGGACCGATAGCGATAAACGCCGCGACATTCGTAGGGTTCCAGCAGGCGGGTTTTTGGGGCTCATTTGTCGCGACCCTTTCGCTTGTTGCGGCACCTATTGCCCTGCTGAGCATTGTTATACAGTTGCTCAAATTTGCTTCCGATGAAAACAGCAAGAGAATTAAAGCCTTTCTGCGCCCTGTTGTCGCAGGGCTTCTTTTCCTATCTCTTTTGTCGCCTTTGAAAGCAACGATAGGTAATGGGTCGGTCGCCTTGGCTCTTTTTGTCTTTGGTCTGCTGCTTTTAAAATTCTGCCGCATTTTCAGGGAAAATCCCCCTATTCTGCTTCTCCTATACGGTGCAATAGGCGCCGTTCTCCTTTCAGGAACGTTATTTCCCATCTGAAATATAACGTATTTTGCTGTCTTGTGCAGTTCTTAAATTGTATTTACAGCGCATAATATGTTAAAGTGCTCATTGTATACACTAGAAAATAGCACCCTAAAATATCAATCTGTATGTAAAAACGGTTAAAGGCAATTGACTAAACTGGCGGTATGATGTAATTTATTTTGTAAGATTAAGTATTTTTTAATCAGTATTTCAAACCTAGCGTAGGAGTTGATTTGGAATATTGGCAAAAATTCAGAAGAGTTATTTTTTTATTTCAGAAAGGAGGGTTGTGACAGAAATAATCTGAAGTCAAATTGAGCTTTTTTTAATTCTTTGTTACCTTAGGCCCGGAAACAGCATCATATTTGGAGAATAGGGATTTTGAAGGGAGAGTTTTTAATTGAAGAAATTTGCAGTATTGCTAGCAGTGGTATTCCTCTTTGCAGCGATAGTCACACCGGCAACGGCAGCTCCGATTGTTTTCCGCTTCGCAGGACAGTCTCCCCCAGACCACATGGCAACCAAAACCATGAATGCAATGGCAAAAGAAATCGCACAGAAGACCAACGGCCGCGTAGAGATAAAGGTCTATCCGGCAAACCAGCTCGGCAATTACTCGCTCGTTATGGAAGAAATGATCCGCGGCACGATCGACATGTCCCTTATGTCAATAGCCAGTGAATTTGATCCGCGACTTGAGCTCGTCTACATCAACGGTTATGTGAGCGGCTACGACGAGGCGAAGAAAGTTTTCGTCCCCGGCGCATGGCTCCCCAACAAACTTAACGAACTTTCAAGCGCACTCGGCGTAAGACTGATCGGGTCTTATATTGAGGGTATGATCGGTATCGGCTCAACGAAACCTCTCAAAGAACCCCTTAACCCGAAGGTCGACAAGGGTGTTCTCACACGTGTACCTAATATGGATGTCTATACCCTCGGCGCAAAGGCAATGGGTTTCCGTCCGATCACCATCCCCTACTCGGATGTTTATCAGTCAATGCAGACCGGAGTCTGCGATGCAGTTGACGGCTATCCTGTGGCAGCTGCGTACACGATACTCGGCGACGTGCTGAAATACTGGTATCATACAAACTATTCAATGGAATACCTCGCAATGATGGTAAGCGAAAAATCCTGGAAGAAGCTTACACCGGCAGACCAGAAAGTTTTCCAGGAAGTAGCAAAGAAATATACACTTCGCTCCATCGACAATGCAAAATCAGAAGATAACAAGTACATGGACCTTATGGAGAAGAAGGGCATCAAAGTATTCAGATATACCGAAGCAGAGCTTAAGCCCATCAAAGAAGCCTGCATCACAACGTGGCCGGAGCTTGGTAAGCGCGGGATGACAAAAGAGCTTATGGAGGAATTTGAGAAGCACCTAGGCAAATCTGTTAAATAAATAATGGATAGATAAGTTTATCTGTAGTAATTTACAGGAAAATTCGAATGGGGAGGGGTGCCCCTCCCCGGTTTTCTGTTTTGAAAGGAGCAACTTTTGATGTCTGAAGCAGAAACACAGCAGAAGTACAGCGAATACGTATACGAAGTGCCGGTTTCAACTTTAAGAAAACCAACGAATTTCTTTGACAAATGTACTGTCAGCATCTATTCTGTCATATGTTTTACGATGGCGATGCTGCTGGTTGTTATCATAAGCGCAGCAACAGTTATGCGTTATATACTCGAAATGGACCTCTATGGCTATGAGGAATGGATCAAGATATTCGCCTTCTGGCTATATTTTATGGGTGCAGGATACGGAGCATTTGCCGGGTCGCATGTATCAGCGGATCTCGTTGTGTCCTACGTTAAAGAAGGGACCGTAAAGAGGCTGCTGATTTTTGTAAAGACCGTCATTACCCTTGGGGTCACATTGCTTTTCACTTGGTGGGGATACGATTTCTTCATGTTCGGTTTCCTGGGGCCTCTGGGGACAGGGGTTGCCATTCCTAAGTCCGTCGCATGGAGAATCCCAATGTGGACGGGCTACCTTCCGATATTCATGGGGCTTGTTTCAATGTCATATTACTTTGGCTGGGAAGCCTACAGAGCGACAAAAGCCCTTTTTGCCGGAGGTAAAACAGTATGATTTATATAGCACTTGTAATTCTAATGGCGTGTCTTGTCATTGGTGTGCCGGTTCCGGTCAGTTTCATGGCGTCCTGTGCCTGGCTTATCTTCTTTGGCGGAGTGGACCAGGCCGGCTATCAGGCGACCCAGCTTCTCCCCTACGGCTTTACTCAGATGAATTCCGTCTCCCTGATCGCCATTGCCATGTTCATCATTTCAGGCGGTATTATGGAGAGAGGGCGCATCGCTGAAAAGCTCATAGATATGGTCGATGTCTTTGTGGGCCACATAAAAGGCGGACTCGGAGTAGTCGGGATAATCTCATGTGCGGTATTCGGTTCAATCTGCGGAGCGGCATGCGCCACTCTCTCATGCATCGGCGCTATAATGTTCCCGCGTTTTAAGGCGGGAGGCTATCCCATGGGGCATGCATGCGCGCTCATGGCCAACGCTTCTTTGCTTGGGCTGCTGATCCCGCCCAACGCGACCCTTATCATCTTCGCGTGGATAAGCGGGATATCAGTTCTCGCCTGTTTCCTTTCCACTATCGGACCTGGAATTGTAACGATAGTTCTGCTAAGTGTTATCAATCTATGGATGCTCCGCAACAATAAAGATATACTTGTCAGCCAGAAGCGTTCCCCTAAGGAGCGCGTGGATATGTTCATGAAGCGCGGATATCTTGCAATTCCGGCGCTGGTAATGCCGGTTATGGTCCTCGGCGGGATATACGGAGGAGTAATGACGACTACGGAAGCTTCGGCACTGGCCGTCCTCTACTGTATCCCGATCGGACTTTACGTCTACAAGGGGCTCAATTACAAGACTCTTTATTCCATAGTGATCGAAGGCTCTATCACGACCGGCGTCATTATGGTCATGCTCTACTCTGTCTCGATGCTATCAAGGCTCTATATCCTTGAAGACCTGCCGGGAAAGGTGCTCTACCTCTTCTATTCCATCTCAAAGAATCCGTTGATTATAATGTTCATGATAAACGTCTTCCTTGTTCTGATGGGGATGCTCATGGACGACATCAGCGTTGTTGTACTTACAACGCCGATCCTGCTGCCAATAATTGCCAAACTTGGCGTTGACCCAGTCCATTACGCTGCGATTGTCGGAGTCAACACAGCTCTTGGCTGTATAACACCGCCCTGTGCGCCGGTTCTCTATCTGAGCGGGCGAGTCGGAGGGGCGTCTATAAACGAGATAATGAAACCGGCCCTGACCTTAATGGCTCTCTGCTGGATACCGGTTCTTATCGTGACGACATATATCCCAAGAGTATCACTCTTTCTGCCGCATATCATACTTGGCCTTCCTTGGTAAGCCGATTGATACCCAGGAGCGAGATATAAACCTATTTTATTTACTTTGACACTGAATTTACAAAAAGAAAGAGGCTCTTGGGCATATAAAAATATGCGCTGAGAGTCCCTTTCTTTTAGACAGGCTTTCGTGGATATATCCAACAAACAATTGCATCGTGGTCGGTTTCCAAGTACATGCCTATTACATAAGATCACGGCACAAACGGTCCGGGAGCCAGGGATCTCAGCGGTTTTCCTAAATGGCGCAGCTTATTGGCAATCGTCGAAAAGGTTAAAAGTCACATCTTATCTGGTATAATTTTATAATATTTTCTACGGGACAGGAAGCGATAGTGTGTATTTCTATAAAGATCTGTTTGCGTCGCTGTGTTTTATTTTTTTTGGTGCTGCTCTTGCATTCCAGCATCCGTATCTTTATTTTGCTGCGATGATGTGCGCATGTTTCTCCACCACAGCGCATAGGAAAAAGTGGCCGGACCCGGTTTGGGCGCAGTTATATATGGAGAGTTTGGCCAATTGGTGGGAAAGACGGGTTCCTAAGAAGGAATTTTCAAAGGAAGAAGAGATAACCCCGCTTCCACCGCTCGATAAATAGAAGAGGCAAAATTAATCTGATATATTACGCTTGCTTGAGAGGCAGGCGTTTTTATTTTGCCTGTAAGTACGGTTGCCATTACTTTTCATCTTCGCATGTAAATATATACTTATATTGATAATATAAGTAATACCAATGTATATCGTCCATGCTGCCGTGAAGGCGCATAAACATTCAACTTCATTCCCTTATTTTTTTTATATTAAACAATAACCAATAATCACATATAAAATAGTCTGTTGTTGACAGATACACACCTCTAATATATCTTGTATTCAATGTACAAAAACAACCGGAAGCATTTTTCCGTATCCCCTAAAAATATTCGGCATATAGATAGGATTTATAGGAGAGGTATAAATAGACGCAAATCCTAATATATATCAGTGTTTTACAGCCAAATGGCTGTGGATCAAGTAAATATAACGTATGGACAATTTGAGAGGAGAAACAGAAGGATGAAAAGAATCAAAAAAATTGCATCAGTACTTGCAGCAATGTTTATCCTTACGGCAATGGCAACAATTGCATCGGCTGCGCAGACGACTCTGCGTTTTGCGGGGCAGTTCCCGCCCGACCACACCGCAACCGGTTTCATGAAGGAAGTAGCCAAAGAAGTCGCAGCAAAGTCAAACGGACGGATAGATATTAAAATTTTTCCTGCGAATCAGCTTGGAGACTATACATTAGTCTATGAAGAGCTCATCCGCGGTACAATCGACATGGCTCTTATCTCCGTTCCAAGTCAGTTTGACCCGCGAATGGAGCTCGTCTATATTAACGGTTTCGTGACAGGATACGACGGAATCAAGAAGGCTTTCAAGCCCAACGGATGGATGGCGACGAAGATGGATCAGTTCCATACCCGTCTCGGCGTCAAGTTTCTTGGCTTCAACGTCGAAGGGATGATTGGACTCGGGAGTACAAAGCCGGTCAGAGAACCACTCAATCCGACTGTCAACAAGGGTGTGCTTACGCGTGTCCCTTTTATGGATGTATATAAGACCGGAGTTGAGGCAATGGGATACAAGACAATATCCCTGCCATACGCTGACATCTTCCAGTCAATGCAGACAGGAGTCTGTGACGCAGTTTCTTCAATCCCTCCCGCACTTGCCTACACAGTGCTGAAGGACGCCATGAAGTACTGGTATCAGCTAAATTACTCACTTGAAAACGAGTCTTACCTTATGAGCCAGAAAACATGGGGTAAACTGAAGCCTGCAGATCAGAAAATCATCTCTGACGCAGTTTCAAAGGTTGCGGCAAAATCGATTGACCAGGCGAAGAAAGATGACGCCCGCTACATGGACCTGATGAGAAAAAAAGGCATTAAGGTATACACCTACACGGACAAGGAGCTTGCTCCGCTCCAGGCTGCTATCTCAAAGAGCTGGGTTAAACTTGACGCCAATATGGGTAAGGATCTCATGAATGAGTTTCGCAGACAGTTTGCACCCAAGAGCAAATAACGATTCGTCTTACAGTGCACGTTACAGAAAAAGACGGGCATATGCCCGTCTTTTTCTGTAAATTAGGCTATGCTATACTAAAAAGGCTTAGCAGAGTAAAGCTTGGATGATGTAAAACTGCAGGGAAAGGCCCAGGAGCTGGTTTAAAATGAAAAAAGCGGTCATAGATATAGGCACAAACTCTGTTAAATTTTGCCTCGCAGAGAAAATCAAGAAGGATATGCTGGTATTTATCAAGGATGTCAGTGAAATATCAAAGCTTGGGGAAGGACTTAATATCTCCGGTGAGATCGGGCATGTGCCATTGGAACGCAATGCTCAGATCGTCGCCGGCTTTGTCCTGGAAGCGCGAGAAGCTGGAGCGGAGGAGATTGTGGCGGCAGGCACTATGGCACTGCGAACGGCAAAGAACTCGTCGGCGTTTATAAAGCGGGTAAGGGAGCTAACGGGCATAGATGTGAAAATTCTGTCCTGGGAAGAGGAAGCAGAGCTTTCATACAGCGCTGTTATATTTACAATACCCGGTGCTGCAAATGGCAGCCTTGTAATGTTCGACACCGGAGGCGGAAGCACGGAGTTTGTCCTTAGCGAGGAGGGAGTCATCAAAAATAAATTCAGCCTGAATATCGGCGCCGTCCGTATAACGGAGCAGTATTTTTCAAAAATGCCGGTACCGGAGGAATTGCTTTTGGAAGTTCAGTCTGAAATCCAGGGGGAACTTGCAGCGGGTTTAGTCAGCGTTGCTCCAAAGCTTCTGGTTGGGATCGGAGGGAACGTGACAAGTATGGCCGCTGTAAGGCAAAGTATGGCCGTGTATCACACTGGCGCGATCCATGGCTCAAAGTTGACTCTCTCTGATGTGGATGCGCAGATAGCATGTTATGCGTCAAAGACGCTCGAAGAGCGCCATAAAATCGTGGGGCTTGAACCTAAACGCGCTGATGTCATTCTTGCAGGCGCATGTATAGTCAAGGCTGTCATGGAGCTATTCGGAGTCTCAGAGATAACTGTCAGCGACCGCAGTCTTCGCCATGGTTTGATGTATAGGCTGTTTGATATAGAACTATAAAAGATATAGAACTATAAAAACTGAAAAAATTAAGTACATGCGGACCATATCTCTCAAGATATCATATACATTCCTACAGCCGTTTAACTGTTGAACATCTCTGTTGCTTGTGCATTGATATGGCTTAGTCCGGCTTATTCGCAGACTCCTGATCATAACAGGACATTTCTTTGACCATCTTCAGTATTTTACGTGCTGCGTCTGGTCTTGAGAGTTTTGCGATTGCATGGGCCATGTTGATCAGTGCGTCTCTATCCTCAAACAAATTCTGTACTTTGTCGGCGGAGCGGACTGCATCTTTAAGTGCGGTTGCTGCGCCGAGTCCGCAGAGGTAATCCATGTTGAGCTGTTCCTGGCCTGGTATGGGATCCATGAGAATAAGCGGCAGCTTTGCCGCCAAAGCTTCTGACAGCGAGAGTCCCCCCGGTTTCATCACACACAGGTCCGCAGCGCAGTAATAATCCTCCATGTTGGAGACAAAACCCTCGATGCGTATGTGTGCCGCGTTCTTATATATGGAAGAAAGTTTTTTGCGCAGAGCCTTGTTGTTTCCGCAAATTACGACAGTCAGCCAGTCCTCGCGGCGTGCGAGCGAATCAACGGCAGAAAGAACAGCTCCGGCTCCGATCCCGCCGCCGCTCACGATCAATATTTTGCGGCCGGAGTCAAGCCCCAGCTTTGTTCTTGCGGCAGCCTTTGACGGAGGGTCGGAGAATCTCTGAGATATTGGAATACCGGTGTCAAAGACATTCTCTATCCCCTCGTCATTGTGCTGCTTTATCGCGATAGGGCTTGCCACGAAAGAGGCACGGAATATTTTATCCCGTTGAAAACGGTGACAGACAAAGTCTGTATTCACGTAATATACAGGGAACATTCCAAGATTACGCCGTGCCAGATGTGCGGCGCCGAAGTAATGGGTAAATATGGCGGCCTCTGCTCCCGCCGCCGCGATATCATGCTCGATCCCAGGGAGATAGAGCCTGCACAAAACGGAGTGAAACCATTCGAAGGCACTGGTCTGGAGCGACGGTTTGTCTGAACCCCAGTAAAACCAGCCCCATGCCCATGGGGCATAGCGTGCCATAAAAAGATAGCTGTCCGATACCAGCCGATGCAGCCACGACGGGATGTAGTCAAGGACATCACGGCAAAGCACCTGTCCGCCGGGATTTTCAAGCAAAAACCAGTCCCGCAGATTCTCTGCTGCGGTTTTGTGTCCCGTACCTTCAGAGGCATAGAATATAGCTATTGATCTCAAGCCTGCAGCCCTTTGAACAGATCGCCCAGTGTGACCTTAGGTGTTTCAGCGCGTTCTTTTTCGACCCGTATGGCAGCGAGGACGGAATTCCGGATCTGTTCCTCGCTGTAATGGTGTGGGAAGTAGAGGGCGGAAGCATCGCCATGTCCGCCGCCGCGTACCTTTTTGCCGTCTTTGAGAAGAGCCATAACCCTCCCGGCAAATCCATCGCGGCTTCGCATGGAGACCGCCCAGTCACCTCCCATACGCTTGGCAGCTACCGCTGCAACGAGGGGAGGATCCGGCTCCCTGTCGAGGATAAGGCCGCAGAAGTCAGAGACATCCCCGAATTCAAGTATCCCGTCGCAGACAAAGGAGAGCTCATTCCCTGTCCTAATTATTTTTTCTTTTGCGGCAGAAAACCGTTCCTCCTGTTGTGCGACGAAATCTTCCGCGCCGGAGCGTTCATCAGGCGTTAGTTCAGACGAAGGATCTGTCACGAGCCTCATTAAAGTGCCCCAATGTCCGCACATCGTCACGAGCCCCTGCCAGAGACGGCTTTCGGGCATTTCTCCAAGCCAGAGATCCCTGTCGTTCGCGATCCGCATAAGCGGTTCCATCCCAGCTATACGTGCCTTATGCTCATTGCTGAAGTCCTGTGCCATGAGCCAGTTCCAGTAGACCATCGCCCCGCAGTAATTTGTATCGATGACGGCCCATTTTCTATTGCCGTAGCGCTCGAAAGTACTCTTGTGATGGTCGAAGAGAAAGGGCTGCCTGTCATCATCCCAGATGCCGTCTATTTCGTCTACCGTCTGCTCTCTCTGACAGAACAGATCCAGGACAAGCGGTTCCTCGCCCGCCCGCAGCGTTTCCAGAATAAGATTGTCAACATCTCCGTATCCCGTAAGAGAGACGCGGAGAAGCCTTCCCGTCCCCCGGTTTGCGTGCCACGCGAGCGCAGCGGCGGTAACGCCATCGAGGTCTGTGTGGCTGATAATATGTAAAAGAGGTTTGATTCCCATTTTGGATCCTCGTTTCTTCATGTGAAATAGAGCAGTGAAGAGCTCTCAGATAATTTTACATTATGATTGAGCAAATGAGGACGAGATTTATCAGGTTTCATAAAAAGGTTGACAGATATATATTTAAGTGATAATTTACCCATCAATACAAATAGCTAAACCGATGATGTGGGGATCAACCCGTTATATGCGCCTTACAGAGAGCAGGCGGAGCTGAGAAGCCTGCGGAGATGCAGAACGGCAAATGGGCCACGGAGGGTCTGGTGAAAGGTGTAAACCGAGTATCCGGGACGTACGCCGGCGTTAACGACAGGGCGTGTCATTGCATGTCCGAAAGAGCGGGTCTGATTTTCAGGCCAATTAAGGTGGTACCGCAGATGTGTTTATTATCTGTCCTTTAGATTATCTAAGGGGCAGATTTTTTTATACAGAGAGCAGGATCAGACTTGGTTCAGACAGCAACGGAAGAGAAGAGATTGTTTTTAAGATGAGAGAGGATGGTAGCAGATGGAGCAGAGAAGAGAGGTAATGGAGAAGAGAGTGGTTTTGGAGCAGAAGGGCGGTGGCCTTTCTATTTCGCAGATATTACTTGTCGGCGTCCTTCTTGCAGCAGGAGCTGTGCTTAAATTTTTTGTCGGCTCGATGTTTTCTATGGGCATGAAGCCTAATTTCATAATAGCAATGTATTGTCTGGCGATTCTGCTTATCAAACCGAAGTTTAAGGAAGCGGCTATCATCGGACTTCTGGCCGGCGCGGTCTGCCAGTTCTTTCCGGGGACGCCTTACATAAACTTTCCGAGCGAACTTGTAGGAGCACTTGTTATGTCTGCTTTTATGAAGTTTCCAATGAAAAAGGACGGGTTTTCTCCGATCCCGATAATCAGCACGTTTATGAGTACGCTTGCGAGCGGATTTACATTCATCGGCATCATGTATTTTGTCTTCTACGCAGGTGCGGATATAAAGCCCGTCCCACTTGCAATTTTCCTCGGAATCATATTTGGAACGGCTGCGGTAAATGCGGTTATTGTACAGATACTTTATATCCCCCTGAGACTTACCTTGCGGTCAAACAACAGTAAGAATATAGCCTAGCAGCGATATAAAAGGAGAAGGCAAATGTCGGGCAGCAAGGATATAACTATGATATCCATACGTAATCTGTATTTCAGGTACAGCGGAAGCGATGGTTATGCGCTGAACAATATAAATCTGACGGTTGAAAAAGGCGGTTTTCTCGGGATCATCGGAAGCAGCGGAGTAGGAAAAACAACATTACTCCAGGCAATGAACGGCATAATACCCCACCATTTCAAGGGGGAATTCTACGGTGAGGTAAGGGTGAACGGCCTTGATACGTTTGAAAGCACACCCGAGAACCTTGCCCGCCATATCGGAAGCGTGAGACAGGATTTTGACAGCCAGATGGTTGCCTCTGTCGTCGAGGACGAGATTCTTTTTGGACTGGAGAACTTCTGCGTACCGCGGGACGAAATTGAATCACGGCTGGCAGGTGCACTTGAAAAGACGTCCATCTCTGACCTTCGTGATAGAAGTATAGCAACGCTCAGCGGCGGGCAGAAACAGAAAGTCGCAATATGCGCGATTACTGCCCTTATGCCGGAAATTTTGATTCTTGATGAGCCTACGGGAGAACTTGACCCGCAGAGCAGCAGGCAGATATTTCATCTTCTTCGCGAACTTAACGAAAAACACGGCATAACGGTCGTGGTTGTTGAACAGAAGATCATGCTTCTCTGCGAGTTTGCGAAAGAACTTGCGGTGATGCAGAAGGGCTCAATCCTTTTTAAAGGATCAGTCCGCAGCGTGCTGAGGCATAGCAGTGAGATGGAGGGAGCCGGCGTCAATTGTCCACGTGTTGTTACTCTGGCTGACAGGCTTGCGGAAAGAGGGCTTTACAGCGGGGATATCCCGCTTGATGTAAAAGAGGCGGAGACGATGGTAAGGAGGACGATAGGATGATAATTTTCGATAATGTCGTCTGTCACTTGGGAGGAATGGATGTCATCAAAGGGGTTTCCTTCCATATAAGACGAGGGGATTTCACCGCTCTAATCGGGGCAAACGGCGCGGGCAAATCGACTCTCGGTAAACTGTGCAACGGTCTTCTGAAGCCAAGCTGCGGCTCCGTGGCGGTCGGGGGGTTTAATACCGCTTCGACAAAGACTAGCCGCATAGCCAGATTCACCGGGTTCCTTTTTCAGAATCCTGACAGGCAGATATGCAAAAATACAGTGCGTGACGAAATTATGTTTGGACTTGGATGCATCATGGACGACGGGGAAGAGGCAGAACGCCGCTGTGAAACGGTACTTGCTGCCTTCGGTTTCAAGGGTGAGATGGATCCGTTTACGATGAGCCGCGGAGAGCGACAGCGCCTTGTGCTTGCCTCACTTCTTGCCCTGAAACCGGAGCTTCTAATACTTGACGAGCCGACAACAGGCCTTGACTATCGCGAGTGTATGCACATAATGGAATCCGTCCGCGCAATAAATAAGCAAGGGACAACGGTGCTCATGGTCTCGCACGACATGGAGGTAGTAGGGGATTTTGCCGAAGATGTAATGGTTCTGAACAGAGGACAACTTCTGGCAAAGGGTCCGGTAAAAGAAATACTGCGTGATAAGAAACTTCTCGCACAGGCATCCCTTCTTCCGCCGCAGATCACCGGACTCGCGCTGAGACTTGGGGATGGATTTGAAGAGATATTTACGGTGGACGAGATGGTTTCGGCCATTGAAAAAAAAGCCAAAAGGACAGCATAATGGGCGGATTCTTCGATTATATACCAGGGAATTCGCTGTTGCACAGGCTCAACCCGATGACAAAACTTATTCTTTCATTAATGCTCTGTGCCGCATGTTTTGTGACAGAGAGACATCTCTTCTGTGCCGGGATCACAGTCCTCAATGTAGCGATGGCGGCTGCGGCGGGAATCGTGTACCGTGCGTTGAGGATGCTGAAAGTGCTTATTAAGTTCTGCCTGTTTCTCTTCATTCTGCAGGTGTTCTTCATCCGTGACGGCCATGTACTGCTCCGTCTGCCATTGAACATCATCATCACAGACAGGGGCCTCTCATTCTCGTTGCTTATGGTGTTGCGTCTTATAGGCGCCACGTTGCCTCTTGCACTTATGCTGTCCGTAACAAAGATGAGCGACCTGTCCAATGTGCTTGTAAGTAAGGCCCATATACCATACAAATATGCCTTTGCGTTAACAACGGCGATGCGTTTTATCCCTGTATTTTCAGCAGAAATGGTGGAAATCATGGAAGCGCAGACAGCAAGGGGCGTCGAGTTTGACACGGGAAATCTCTTTAAAAAAGTGCGGTTGATCTTTCCGCTCTGCGTGCCGCTGCTAATAACATCGGTCAGAAAAACAGAGGGCGCAGCAATCTCTGCGGAGCTTCGCGGCTTCAACTGCCGCACACGCGGCAGCGGCTATAAAAATTATCCGTTTCGGACTGCGGATGTCGTGATCCTTGTTCTCTGTGTGCTTCTTATCGCTGCTGGAATGATCTGCTGACATTTGCACAATGGGCGGCCGGAGAATCGGATAAATACAGTTATGTGCGGGACGCTTCCCAAAGGTAGAGCGAAGCGACGGTACCGTAGGGAGAGTAGCGTTTTTTGTAACGGTCGAAACTCGCGCGGTCCAGTTCTTTGTGCCCATAAAGGTTCATCATGCCCTTTTTGATTGCATAATCGCCCCAGCTCACAACATCCATGCGCCCGAGAGAGAAGATGAGGAACATCTCTACGGTCCAGTTTCCTATTCCCTTTATCGGCAGGAGTTTTGCTGCAACTTCTTCATCTGGCAGCGCATGCAGGGCGTCGATATCGAGGTCTCCCCTCAGCACAGCATCACACAGTCCTTTGATGTAATGTGCCTTTCTCATGGATATACCTATAGCCTGTATTTCCTCCGCGGCTGTGTAGCCCAGTCTCTCAGGCGTGATAACTTCGAACTTTTCGTACATCCGCCTTGTGACAGTTTCAGCGGCTTTGTTTGATATCTGCTGCGTAGCTATTAAGCCTACCAGCGCGTCAAAGAGGTCGCCGTTGAGCTTGCGCTCTATGAAGCCGGTCCGTTCAATAATAGCGCCAAGTTTTTTATCTTTTTTACTGAGATATGCGAGTTCAGGTTCCCCGTATTCAAGACGCGGCATGTGTGCATTCCATTTCAAGAAGGAATTTTTTAATGTCAAGCCCACCGCCGAAACCAACGAGTTTACCGTCCGAGCCTATAACGCGATGGCAGGGAATGATTATAGCAATAGGGTTCCTGTTGTTGGCCATGCCGACTGCACGGAAACCCTTGGGGCGTCCTACGGCACGAGCAATGTCGCCATAACTGCGAGTCTCTGCGTAGGGAATTTTAAGCAAGGCCGACCAACAGCGCAACTGAAAATCAGTCCCTTTCGGCATGAGCGGCAGGTCAAAGTTTTTGCGTTCTCCGGTGAAATATTCCGAAAGCTGCCTGTGCGTCTCAAAAAGTAATGGAGTCTCAGCAATGTCTGAATCCGTATACATATCCGGTGATCTTTCAAAATGAAGATCTGTCAGTCTACCGTCTTCTTCTCCGATTCTGAGCCGTCCGACCACGTCGAACTCGTAATAGAAAAAATTTTTCATAAAAGCGCACCCTTTCGCGTAAGCCGGACTTGTGTATTTCAATTATACTATCAGTACATATATAAAAACACATGGGGGGACGGCTATGAAAGTATTTGTCTCAGGAGCATCAGGGAATGTCGGAAAGACCATTGTGAGAAGCATCCAAACACAGAATGGATTTGAACTTGTAGGTGGCTGGTGCAAAGAAGCTGGTCAGGACCTCGGCACGCTTGCGGGAAGCGTGCCGCTCGGGATCATTGCGACTGATGATCTTGTGACAGGGCTTGCCGCAGCAAAGCCGGACATCGTGATAGATTTCTCCGCAACGCCGGTTCTTGAAGGAAATATGAAAACCTACCTTGAATTTGACTTTAACGTTGTGATCGGGACGACGGGACTCACCGAGGAACAGTTTGAACCCTTCAAGAAGGCCGTTAAAGAGAAAGGGCTGCGCTGGGCCGCGATAGCGAACTACGGGCTAGGCATCAGTTTTGTTCAGGACTTTATAAAAAAAGTCAGCGAATTCTATCCTTATGTCAGCATTATAGACCGCCACTCGTACAAGATGGCGAACGCACCGAGCGGAACGGCTGCGGTTCTCGCACACGCTGCGTCCAAAACTCAAAGGGACTGGAAGCCGGGCAAAGAAACTTATCCCGGAGTCATGGGCGCAGAGATTGCAGGGGTACAGGTCATCTCACAGCGAATGCCCTGGCCGGGTCCCTATTCTGAGCACGAAGTCATGCTTGCGAGACAGGACGAGATAATCAGGATCACCGTCGAAGACCATACAAGCGAAATCTACATGGACGGAATATTTTTAACTGCTAGAAAGCTGCCCATGATGCCCGCAGGGACATTTATCCGCGATCTTTCGGAAGTAAGATAAAACACAAAAGGCAAACCTCAGGGTTTGCCTTTTGTGTTTATTTTAAGTATGCACAATGTTTACTTACGCAATCCGTATCCGGTATTTACCCTTGTTTACACCGCAGCAGGCGTAATATTGTCCTTCCTGATTATTTTCCCGAACAGGAACGCCGCCACGGCAATCCCCACCGCACCTGTAATGGTAAGGATCTTATCAGGCGAAAGCGCCATTACCGATAGCACAACGAACACGACGCGCTCCCACTTCAAAAGGTTGCGGTTCAGGTAGCCCATCATCGCAAAGCCAAAACCGAAGCAGGAAGCGACACACGCGAGTATTCCATAGGCGTTGCCCATGAAATCCAGTTGCAGAAGGATCCCCGGGTCATAGCAGAATGCGAACGGGGTCACAAACGCGAGAAAGCCCAGCTTACACGCAGTGAATCCTGTTTTGTTCGGCTCGGAGCCGGCAATTGAACTTGCTGCGTATGCTGCAAGCGCGACAGGGGGAGTTATGTTCGAGATTATCGCGAAATAGAAAACGAACATGTGTGCGGAAAGAGGCGGGAAGCCAAGTGTTGTAAGGATCGGGGCGCCGAGCGCCGCCGCAAGAATGTACGCTCCCGTCGTTGGCAGCCCCATACCCAGAACGAGCGAGACTATCATGACGAGGAATAGTGCGACAAGAGGTATGCCATGCGAGAACGCGAGGACAAAGCCGATGAGCTTGACGCCGACGCCAGTAAGCGAAACAGATCCAAGCACGATACCTGCGGACGCACATGCAACACAGACGAGGGTGATGTTCTTAACACCGTTGTAGATCGCATCAATGATCTGCCGCGGTCCCATGCGGTTGTTTTTTTGCGGCAGAGAGACGACCCATGAAAGGGCAATACCTATTACGGCCGCACGCATCGGCGTATAGCCGATGAGCAGAAAATAGACGAGTCCGATTATCGGGAGAAAGAGGTATGCTCTCTTGAGAACGGCGAGCTTATTGGGAAGCTCTTCCTTGGGGAGTCCCTTGAGCCCCTGTTTAAGCGCCTCGAGGCGTACCATGAGGAATACCGCCCCATAGTAGAGCAGCGCCGGTACAATAGCCGCAATCATGACCTGGGCGAATGGGACGCCGAGGAAAGACGCCATGAGAAACGCTCCGGCTCCCATGACAGGCGGCATTATCTGACCGCCTGAACTTGCCACTGCTTCGACCGCGCCTGCAAAGTGTGCGGGGTAGCCGAGCTTCTTCATAAGCGGAATGGTGAACGTTCCTGTTCCGTAAACGTTGGCAACTGCCGAACCGGAAATCGAGCCGAATAGACAGGAACTCATGACCGCTATATTCGCCGGACCGCCCGGTGCAGTTCCGGTGAACGCCTGTGCGACTTCCATAAAGTACGGGCCAGTGCCGCATTTTTCGAGAAATCCTCCGAATATGAGGAAGGCTGCGACAAGTGTTGCAGAAACACCCAGCGGCATGGAGAATATACCCTCGTCAGTGAGGTATATCTGCTCAACAACCTCATGAAGCGGGAACGATAATCCGTGCATAGTGCCCGGGAGTTTGTCTCCAAAGTACATATAGCCCGCAAAAATGCACGCTATGATCACTAAGGGGAGACCAACGACCCGACGCGTTCCCTCCATGAGGAGCACGAAGAGCAGGATGCCGAGAATGAACTGCGTCTGTGTGACGATATCGACCTGTATAATGCGTAACGTAATAGCGTCATAGTTGAGTATGACATAAAGCGACGGTAACATTGCAAGCCCGCCTAGTATCCAGTCGTATATCGGGACCCGGTCGTCTGGTGATTTTCTGGTCATCGGGAAAAGGATGAAAGCCAAAGGGAGCACCAGTCCGAGATGGATGTTCTTCTGTAAATATGATTCGTATGCTCCGAATACAGATGTGTACAGATGAAACATGCCTATTATGACAATGTAGATGTACATGATTTTGTGTGTATTGCCACGAAGTTTTCTCATTTAATAACACGCTCCTCAGCGGGAGATCTTAACTAAATCTGTCTGTCTTGCCCGGGTCGAGATATGCTGACAGGGGCTCAAACGAGAGCCCCTGTCGATAAAGAATAGAGGCAAAGATAGAAGAGCGGCAGCTACTTTGCTTCCTTCCAGAATTTTACTGCGCCGGGATGCGCTGGAACACCGTTTGGGACTGCAGTCTTAGGATTGAGTTCAGAGATGTCCTTGACTGCACTTGCAAGTGTCGCCCTGTTTGTCCAGATAGATTTACAGAGATCGTAAACGAGATCATCCGGCAGGTCCTTGCGGATAACTATACAGGTGTAGTCTCCAACAGTCTTGACTGGTTTTGTAACGCTCTTGTAAGTTCCGGGCTCAACTGTGAAGGTAACTGTGCCGTATGCATCGGCAAGGGCCTTGAGTGCGGCGTCATCGACAGGAAGTATGATAATATCGGTGGTACTCTCGATATTCATGACTATGGATGCGATTTTGCCTACGGAGAAAGCAAACAAGTCTATATGGTTGTCTGCAAGGAGATCCGCGCCGCCCTCATAAGATGCGAACTCCATAGAGCCTCCCATCTTTTTGATATCCTTGTAGGTCACGCCGTAGCCTTTCATGAAGAGTGACTTGACTACGAATTCCGACGCGGTGCCGGGTTTCAGTGTCGCCATGCGAACAGGAATTTTCTTGTCAAAGATATCGCTCAGCTTCTTGATATTGTGTTTATTAGCAAAATCTTTGCGCATTATGAAATAGGTGTACTGCGTATAAAGGTTTGCCATGACGACGGAATTCTTTGTTGCGCGGCCGAGGAAGTCCTGTTCTCCTTTGACTGCTGCGCCTAAGAGAGAAGTGACCGAGAATCCTAAATCCCCTTTTCTGACATCAGCGTTGATGATGTTTGAAACTCCTCCGCCTGAACTGCTTGTCGTCTGGATAACGTTCTTGCTCCATAAATCCGCGAACGCGCTTCCAAGTGCAAACCAGTTGCCGCCCGGAGGTCCTGACATGAATTTAAGCTGTGAAGGCCAGCCGGCCTTTGGTGCTGGAGCTGCAGATATCGGTGTTGATGTGCATGCCAATAATGCAACTAAAAGAACCAATGCCGCTATTTTCTTCATAAAAACCACCGTTCCCTCATCTCAAATTCCCATTCTCAGCCTTCTGAGTTTGCTGGGTCAAATACATTATATATTATACCACTTGGTATAAAAATATTTACATGGTACAAAACAACAGATTTAACTTATTAAAATTAAAGTAAATTTTGAAAAAATTTATATAATCACGGCTTAATATCTGAAAACATAGTAATTTCAGAACGTAATTTTTTAAAAAGGTTGTTTAGCATGATAAAGCAACGAATGATTTTCAGGGTTTTTCCCTGGCAACATTAAAAATTTTCACGATTTTTTTGTATAGGAACCATATTAGGACGCGACTCCTGATTGGGGGGTGCGGATGTTTTTTTGGACTGTTGTCATCTTGCATATCCATGTATTTGCCTAAATTCTATGGGACTGCAAAACCCTAAAGAATTCTTAACTCGTTTTTCATTGTACCATTTTATGCTTCTTAGGAGATATCTGTTCTATAATCAGATATGTACGAGACAGTTTGAAAAGGAGGGATTTCAATGCCCTTGGTGGATATTGGAACATTTAACGTAAACTCTGTTAAAAGTCGTCTTCCTATACTTGAACAGTGGTGTTTATCCTCTGGAGCACCGGATATCCTGTGTCTGCAGGAGACGAAATGTCAGGATGCGGACTTCCCCGTTGCATTTTTTGAGAAGTACGGTTACTTCTGCACATTTAAGGGCATGAAGGCATACAACGGCATTGCGGTAATATCAAAGAGCAAACCGGACGAAGCTGACTTCGGCCTGGGAGACGATCTGGCCGAAGATGGCAGGGAAGAGTCGGAGAACGCGCGAATTATGCGTGTGAGGTTCGGCGACCTGAACATAATAAACACCTATGTACCGCAGGGTAAGGAATTAGAAAGTCCTGAATATCCTTACAAGCTGAGCTTCTTTGACCGTATACTTGCCCTTCTCGAAAGAGACTATAAAAATACGGACAAATTGCTTTGGATTGGTGACCTCAACGTTGCCCCGACAGATATCGATGTCACGAACCCCAAGAATAAGGTAAACCACGTCTGCTTCCATAGGGATGTCAAAGAGGCGTTCTTTAAAGTAATGTCGTGGGGGCTCGTTGATATCTTTCGGCAGCACAGGCCCGGAGAGGGAGAGTTTTCATTTTGGGATTACAGAGTGAAAGATTCCCTGGCACGCAACATAGGTTGGCGCATTGACCATATACTCGGCACTGGATCTATAGCGGCAATGTGCAAAGGTGTGCGGGTCGAACGAGAGCTCAGGGCAATGGAAAGGCCGTCGGATCACACGGCAGTTGTTGCGGAGTTTGAATTGTAGAAGAAGTATTTGCTCTTCGCTGCTAGGATATCTCAATTGAACCGTTTTTGAGAAACAAGAGCCGCATCCCCCGAGGATGCGGCTCTATCCGCGTTTAGAGTTAAAAAATAAAATTGTCCCTGCTAATATTCTGCCTTCCCCGAGTGGTTCTCAAGCATAGCCATGTTTTTGTTGACCTTCTTCAGGTATGCTGTGGAGATACCGCCATAATAACGGTTGAGTGCTTTCTGTACCGTTCCGTATGCGCTGATGTAACGTGAAATCAGCATTACTCCTGCTTCGATTCCGCGCTCGGGATCGAACATGTGATCCTTCTTGGAAGCTATTCCCTTGGACTGCAGCATACCGGAGTGTACTTTCCACATCACCTGCATTACGCCGCACGCACCGCTTTTGCTCTGAGCGCTTGGATTGAAACGGCTCTCTGTCTTGGCCACCCCAACGGCAAGCTCAGTCGGCACACCATACTTCGCGCTGTAATAGACAAGAGCACATGCTTCCCTCCAGGATACCTTGGGAGAGATGTTTTTGTTGACTGAACGGATAAACGCCGCGACGCTAGCAACGTCACGCTGTTTTTTTGCGGGCATATCCTTGAGGTTGTTCAGTGTCGAGAGGGGATGTTCGCTTGACCAGAGCTCAATATGGTCTTTACTGAGCCCCATTTTTCCGAGCGCAGCAAGGACAGCTGGATCAAGTACGAGTGCTTCCGCACCAAGTTTGACATCGTCATTGGAGATTTGGTTCTGAAGTTTATCTTCTTTGAAAATTACTGTTGAGTGTGTTTTGACGATCACGATGTCATCTTTGGGTGCTGTTTCGTACGTTGTAGTGATTACTGTTCCCTCTGGCCTGTTGCTATGTGTCTTTGGCGGGACGGTGCTGCCCATGCCCACATTCGGGGCACAGACGACTGATACAAATAGTATCATTACCGCCACAGCCTGCGGAGCTAAAATCTTCCGCATTTTCCATATTTTTCGCACGATTACCTCCTAGCGTTTCGGGGACGGCCAAGGCAAATATTCTGAATAGTTGCCCCAGCGGGGACTCTTAACGCAAGCATATAATAACGGAGGGGTCGGATAAGTCAAGCTGTTTTATCTAAAAACGATATAACAATAGGTATTTTATAAAAACACAATAATATATTTAAGAAAATAGAAATATTATTATTTATTTAACGACATAATGTAAGATAATGCCACTGATACCCAAAATAGTAAAAATAGGATTCTGAAACAGCAAGACTTCTCTATTAGTGTATCGGACAGATTTGAAATCAGGTCGCCAATGCGGCATAAGAGCTAATTTCTCTTGATATCGCAACTTGAATAGACCTTCGTAAAAATTTATATCAGACACGTGCGAGGTAATGCATGGAAAAATTCCACACAGCGCCATAGACTGCACCTGAAGTCTTACAGCTTAACTATGATCTTCTTTATCTGTATCGGGATATCTCCTATCATAATACCGGGGCAGTGCGCGTCCCAGGGAGCGAGGAGGATCGCCATCCCTTTTTCCAGCTTGAGCATCTGTCCCTTGCCTGAGTAGAACGCAATGTCTTCCTTCTCGTTGTAAGTTATGGTATTGAAGAGGGTTTCAAGCGGTGCATACCCGATATATTCTTCACCTGAAAGGACTATCTGGAGGTCCCAGTGTTTTACGTGCGCCTCAAAGGGAATTTTATCTGCCGGCTGTGTGTTATATTCTCCGAAACGCAGTTCGATCGGGCCAAAATCCATTTTTTTGATCTCGTCGAATGTATGTATTTGAACAGCTTCAAGAAAAGGCACGAGTTCTTTAAGCATAGGAATAAATTCCGGTAAATTTACGGCTAGGTTGTCTATTGAATCGTAGAGCATTGCACGGCCTCCTGTTTTCTGCAGATGCCGCGGCGTCTGCAAAGTCTTTCATAATCCTTCCATCGATCACGAAGAATGTCGTTATTTATTTTATAACCTCTATTGCGTCAGCCAGTACCTCCCACTTTGGATAGTTATCGCGGAGCCGCGACTCTATCTCCTTGAGCTCTATCATAAGTGACTGCACATTTGCCGAGTCGGCCAGAACCTCAGGGCTGCATAAAAGGGCGGAGATCTCCTCCTTACGCTTTTCATCGCGCTCAATTGCGTCCTCTATGGGTTTCAGTTCATCCTGATAGGCCTTTCGCTCGCGGTAGAGCCTGTTTCGGACCTCTGCCTCGGCACGCTTCTGTTCCTTTGTACGGTCTGCAAGTGTGTCATTTTTCCGATCTCCGTTCTTTGGCTTGTTTTCAATTTCGAGCTGCAGCGACCGTTTTTCGATGAACCAGGAGTAGTTGCCCGGATAGTCATAAAGCTTTCCATCCCGTATCTCAACAACGCGTCCAACGAGATCGTCAAGAAACGCCCTGTCGTGAGAGACTATGAGTATCGTGCCGCCATATTCCAGCAGTGCTTTCTGGAAAAGTTCCTTCGTGGCATAGTCAAGGTGGTTTGTCGGCTCGTCAAGTATAAGCAGGTTTGACTCAGAAAGGAGCATTTTAAACAGGCCCAGGCGCGATTTTTCTCCGCCGGAGAGGACTGATATCTTTTTGTATATGTCATCGCCGGAGAACAGGAACGCCCCCAGCAGGCTACGCTTTGCGCCCTCTGGCAGTTTTGATCCGCTGTTGTTGACCTCCTGCCATATAGTCCTGCTATAGTCGAGGTTCTGCGCGCTTTCCTGCGAGAAATATGCCCGTTTTACGTTTAGCCCGAATTTAACAGAGCCGCTTGTAGGTTCCTCTGATTTATTGAGTATGCGCAGCAGCGTGGATTTGCCGGCACCGTTGACGCCCACCAGAGCTACGCGCTCACCGCGCTGGACTGTGAGGTTAAGGTCCTTAAAGACCGTGTTGTTACCGTATATTTTTGTCAGATCTTTTGCCGCTATCACGTCGAGGCCGCTTCTCGGAGCTTCGTTGAATTTAAAATTTACAGTCTTGGACGGGCCTTCGAGCTCTGTTATCTCCATCTTCTCAAGCTGGCGGATGCGGCTCTGGACCTGAGTTGCCTTTGTTGCCTTGTATCGGAAGCGCTCGACGAACTTCTGTATGCTCTCTATCTTTTCCTTTTGCTGCTCCCACTCCGCCTCAAGGCGCGCGCGGCGTTCCTCGCGCTCTGTAAGGAATTTTTCATAGCCGCAGGAGTATATGTTTATTTTTCCGCCGGAGAGTTCAGCGACAGACGTGACCATTTTGTCGAGAAAACGTCTGTCATGGGAGACGGCGATTATAGTGCCGCGGTAGTCGCGCAGCCAGCTTTCAAGCCATTCCATGCTCTCTGTGTCAAGGTGGTTCGTCGGTTCGTCAAGAAGGAGGATGTCAGGCCTCGACAGCAGCAACGCTGCAAGAGCTACGCGCATCTTCCAGCCGCCGGAAAATTCGGATGTCAGCCGCGGTGCGTCAACTTCCGGGTGAAAACCAAGGCCCTTAAGAACCTGTTTGGCCTCGATGTCAAAACCGAATCCGCCTTTTGTCTCAAATTGTCTCTCGAGATGCTCATGTTTTGCAAGAAGACGGCGAAGCTCAGACGAATCTTCTTCAAGCATTGACATCCTGTTTTCAGTTTCTTTGAGTTCTTTGTCCAGTTTTTCAAGCCCTGCGCGCCGTTTGAGGTAATCAAGCAGACGAATATCATCTATCTCGATAAGATCCTGGGGCAGATAGCCGACAGTGCGGCCGCGCGGAATGCTTACAGAGCCTCCGTCGTATTCTGAGATGCCTGCAATGACACGGAGCAATGTTGTTTTACCAGCTCCGTTGTCACCTACAAGACCGATCCTGCTCTTCGGTGTTATAAACCAGTCCACTCCGTCAAGGACGAGCTGTTCTCCGAAATTTACCTGTAGTCCATGGATTTCAATCAGGGGAAAATACCTCCAGTGTGTTGTTTACAATAATCTTTATTATATACTCAAACTTCGCGGATAAAAAACGCATAAAAACCGGATATCCCATTAACTTACAGTATGGGAATATCACTCAACTTTCCCACCTCTTGCTACTAGTGGATTCAAAACCTCTATTTTTCGTCTTCTCTAAATGTTTTTTAGCGGAGAACCAGTCCCTCAAAATATTTAAGTCGCTGGATTCCCGCTCAAAAGCATGCGGGAAAGACGGTGGGAAAGTTGGGAATATCATTTATATTGAATGAATGGACAACATAATATCTGACGGATGCGGACAGAGGATCTATCTTTTGCAGGCATGTAGCGCCATCTCGTGATAAATTACGGATTCTTTTGAAAAACAGACCAGCCTGACTTCATCGATCTCGTCATGTGTACTTAAAAAATCCGCAATTGTGCTGACCGCGATCTCTGCCGCCCGCTTGGGCGGAAAGCGGTACACCCCTGTTGATATTGCGGGAAAGGCTACGGTACGTGCTCCTACGCGGACGGCTTCTAGCAGACTGTTCCGGTATGCATCTGCAAGTATGGCCTCTTCACCGTTGCTGCCGCCGCGCCATATGGGGCCGACAGTATGAATGACAAATTTTGCGGGAAGACCATATCCCTTTGTTGTCTTCGCCTGGCCTGCCTGACATCCGCCAAGAGTTGCGCATTCGCTCAGAAGCTCCGGACCGGCGGCACGATGTATCGCGCCGTCAACACCGCCTCCGCCAAGCAGAGAGCTGTTTGCCGCATTGACAATGGCATCGGCTTCTTCCTTTGTAATGTCACCCTGTTTGATTATGATGCGCGACAGAACGCTATTATCCATTTGTTTCCCCTCCCTTTATATTTTTTTCTATATCAAAATGTACTCTCACCGCTCCTCAATGTCCAGAGGATTGCGGTATAAAAACTGCACAAAGCAGACATAATCAGCTGTCAGAGGGCAATCGTCAATGTCGGGAAATCACGGGTCGATACAATTGTTATAGCAAGGCATACAAATATAGTTTGACCATAATTCTTTGTGGTTGGATCGATCGGCTTACCTTAAATGCGAATTTATTCAAAAGACGCACACAAAGAAATTTTGCCCGGCGATCCCAATACACCTACAAGTCATCTGACACATGTACGGCGCATATATTCTTTGAATATGCGCATATTGCAGAAATAATTGCTTGCTAAGCATAAAAATACGCTTGTATATATGCTTAATAAATGATATAAATCGACAATATTTACATAGATCCAATTTCCGGGGAGGGCTTTACATGGCAGAGATGAAAGGATATCCAACTATGAGAGAGATATATGGTTCACTTGTCTTCGATAATAAGGAAATGAAGCAGCGTCTTCCGAAGGACGTATATGAGAATCTCATAGGCGCAATAGAGGGACGGCAGAAGCTCGATTCCAGTATTTCCGATACAGTGGCGCTTGCCATGAAGGATTGGGCGGTCAGCAAGGGTGCAAGCCACTGGGCTCACTGGTTCCACCCTCTCACCGAGCTTACTGCAGAAAAACATACTGCCTTTGTAATGGCCGATGAAAACGGGTTCCCACTTGAATCCTTCAGAGGAGAAGACCTCATGCAGAGTGAGCCCGATGCGTCCTCCTTCCCCTCCGGCGGCATGAGGAGCACATTCGAGGCGCGAGGCTACAGTGCATGGGATCCGACTAGCCCCGCTTTCATAATAAAAAGCCCAAAGGGCGGCACACTCTGTATTCCATCTGTCTTTCTCGCTTATGACGGATCACCGCTTGACCTCAAGACGTATCTGCTTCGCTCAATGCAGGCGATAGAGAGCCGCTCGCTGAAGATGCTTAAGCTCTTCGGCAACCGTGGCATACGCTATGTCCATGTCACGGTCGGCGCCGAACAGGAATTCTTCCTGCTCGACAGACCGCGTGCGCAGCAGAGGCCGGATATCCGCTTCTGCGGACGTACGCTTGCAGGCTCACCTCCGCCCCGAGACCAGAAAATGGAGGATCACTACTTCGGCTCAATACCGACCAGAGTGCTTGCGTACATGGAAGACGTGCAGCGCGACCTTGCGCGTCTCGGCGTAGGTCTCGCGACTAGGCACAATGAAGCGGCGCGCTGCCAGTTCGAATTTGCGCCGAATTTTACAGAGGCGAACCTTGCGTGTGACCAGAACCAGCTCATCATGGAGACCATGCGCAAAATGGCGCGTCAGCACGAACTGCGCCTCCTTTTCCACGAAAAACCATTTTTGGATATGAACGGCAGCGGGAAACATATCAATTTCTCTCTGCGTGACAGCGAGGGCCGCAATATGCTGAAACCTTCGACGAACCATAGGAAAAATATTATTTTCCTGTCATTCCTTTCGTCGTTCGTGCTTGGAGTCTCGGAATACTTTGGGCTTCTTCAGGCATCCGTATCTACACCGGGCAATATGTACCGTCTCGGCGGTCACGAGGCTCCGCCCTTTATAATCAGTGTATATCTGGGCGACGCAGTTGCCAAAATGATCCGCATGATAGAAGAGGGCAGTGATGACGAAGGCCTGCCCGTAAAGAGCACCGTGGATCTTGGGCTTTCGAAACTGCCTGAGATCGTTGCTTTTGACAGTGACCGCAACAGAACGAGTCCGATCGCGTTCACAGGAAATAAGTTCGAGTTTCGCGCGCCGGGCGCGTCCCAGGCGATGGCTGTCCCCCTGACAGCACTCTTATCAGTCTGGGCGGCCGGCATGGAGAAATTTCTCATCCTGTTTGAAAAACGCATAAACAACGGAGAAGACCCGGTAGATGCTGCGATATCCACGATCCGGGAAGTCTCGAAGATAAATAAAAATATCCGCTTCGAGGGAGACGCATATACAAAAGAGTGGCATGAAGAAGCACAACGCCGTGGAATAATCAAGGCACATACGATCCCCGAGGGCATCGACCTCTTTATGGAACCGAAAACGCTTGACATGCTGGAAGAATTCGGTGTATTTAAGAGGAAGGAAATGGAAGCATTGTACAGGATAAAGATGGAATCCTTTGTTAAAAATATAGAGATAGAAATAACTGTCCTGCGCGATATGGTCTGGGAAGGAATACTTCCGGGAATATCGAAACAGATCATACTCGAAAAGGCGTCTTGTGCAGCTGTTGAAGGTTTGAATATCCCCGGACTCGATTTATGGAACGCACATATCGCCAAGCTTGCGAAGGCAAAGGTCGGGCTTATTGAGAAGACCGCGGAGCTCATTGAACTGAAAGAACAGCTTGCAGTGCTTGGACCCAGGGAACATGCCGAAGCGCTTGTAACGAAAGCAGTGCCTCTTATGAGCGAAATAAGAAAGATAGCGGATTCGACAGAAGTCTATCTGTCCGAAGATAATATGCCGTATCCAAACTATCGCTCGCTGCTCTCTCTCTCCGCCTAGTATAAACG
>JAJFTP010000010.1 GCA_021372895.1 Synergistaceae bacterium | reverse complement strand
CAAGTCCTTCGCCGATGGTACTGCAGAGGGTATCTGTGGGATGAGTGAGACAGGAAATTTAAGATTTCCGTTGTCGAACTTAGTTTTTCCACCCAGAGTAGGTCGCCGCCGGGATCGATCCAAGAACAGAGCTTTCAGCGTGATTGCCGGGGCTCTGTTTTTTTGTCGTTTATAACGGTTTTAATGGTTACATCGCATTCGTGATATTATTTTTTCCAATGCCTCGGCAAAACGCACGTCATCATCATTTGTTCGTTTAGCGGGTCCTTTTGTGCGCCCGCCGCTGCGGCGAAATTTTGCTTTAAGTTCTCGTTCTTCAAGCATAAAAGAGATTTTTTCAGTGAGGTACTCTATTCCGGATGGGCTGAGTGCAGCTGCGTTTTTTGATAAAACAACAGCTGCAAGCCCCCAGTCTTGAGTTATAACGATATCTTCCGGCTCTGTCAGGTTAATTACCTTTATATCAGTTTCCTGCGAAGCATTTCCCACCACGATATGCCTGTCAGAAATTACGTTGTGGTTAAAACTTGCAACCGTTATGACCGGGATTTCGTTCCTTTTTCCTATATCTATAGTATTTTTAAGAACTGTCTTTGGGCATGCATCGGTGTCGATTATAATTTTCATTAATACTCTCCTTATGCTGTTTGTGTTGGTCCGGCACCGATTCATAAAGCTATTTGTAGCTTCCAGTTTATCCCGGATTATTTCTGATCGTCAGCGGTATTACCAAGATAAAATATCAAGAACCATCTTTCCAAGCAGCACCAGAAGTACCGCTGCCATCATCGGACGGATAAATTTTGCCCCTTTGGCCAGAGCAAAGCCTGAGCCGAAGTAATTCCCCACTGTCCCGCATATGGCCGCAGGTATTGCGACTTTGTAAAATATCGTTCCGGCCATGGCGAATGTGATCAACGAAGCATAATTCGATGCAAGGTTGAGTATTTTAGCATTGCCGGAGGATGTCTTAAGGTCATACCTCATAAGTATCGAGAATGCGAAAATCGCGAAGGTCCCTGTCCCTGGACCAAAGAGTCCGTCGTATCCTCCAATCAGGAATCCTATGAAGAATGCGAGTAGAACCGCTGTGCGTCTCGTGAGCGTCGAAGAAAGGTCTCTTTCTCCGAAGTCGCGTTTTAAAGATATGGCAACCGCGGCACAGGGGATTATGAAGATAAGCATAGTCTTAAGCAAATGGTCGTCAAGCATGAGGACTATTTTGGAAGCTATGGCTGAGCCTATGAAAGAACCGGCAGCCGCTATAAGTGCGGCTTTTAGATCTAACGCCCCGTTTTTCCAGAATCGGAATACTGCGAGGGTGGTGCCGCATGAGCCGGAGAATTTATTGCAGCCGTATGCAAAGTGAGCCGGCATGCCAGTGAACATATATGCCGGCAGAGAGATAGTCCCCCCGCCACCCGCCGCTGCGTCGACAAATCCGGCAAGGCCGACCGTCAGGCATACAAAGATCAATGAAGGCGTGGTGATTGCGAAAGGACTTCCCAAAATATATTTCTCCTTTTACGAAAGAATCCAATTGAACATTATAAATGTTTTTTAGCAGGAAAGACGTAATGAGTATTTTTCATGTTTATCATAATTTAAATCCGTAATAAACCAGCCCTTTGGGTGGTTTATTACGGAAGATACAGCGTACCTGCCTGAGAAGAAATTACAATGACAGTAACAAGTATTGTAACACTACATGCAGAACCACCATGCAAATGGAGCAAGGAGAAATACACTTAAAACCGCCCGGATGAAATAAATTCCGGTAAGTTTCCAGAAACCGAGGGGTATAGTGGAATTGAGTATAAGCACGCCAACCTCAGTCATGTAGATAAGCCCTGTTCCGGAAATACCTGCGCACATAAACTTTGCTGCAGTTGCCGTTCTTGCCGAGCCTACCACTGCCGCGAGGAACTGATCTGCGTAGGCGAGTATAAACGCGGGCGCTACGTCTTTTGCTTCCGGAATTTGTACAAGCTGCAGCATCCACGCAAATGGTACGGATATAATCTGAAATATGGGGGTGTTATTTGCGATGATAAGCACTATAGTGCCCCATGAGACAACAAGAGGCGTTGTGCTTATTACAAGAGAGAGAAATGTTTTGATCCCTGACTCAATCGTCATGCGTGCAGTCTGCTTGGATGCACGCTCGACTGCGAGTTTAAGCCCCCACTCTCCGAGGGTGTACCCTTCCGGGATCTCATCGCCGATACGCTGTTTGCCTGCCCTGCCTGAGTAGGTATCAGGAATGCTGTTGAGGGGCCATATTCGCGGCATAAGAAGAGCAAGAATTAATGTTACCGCATACATTGCGAACATTATCTGGAAATACATATTAGGGAGCCCTACAAAGTCAGCCATGACATATATATAAGCTATGCTGATAACAGAGAACGCCGTTGAAATGATGGATGCTTCACGATCTGAGTAGTATCCCTGGTCGTGTACTTTTGTGGTAATTACGACTGCGACCGATGAACTGCCTATCCATGATGCAAGACAGTCGACTGCTGCGCGGCCAGGCAGTTTGAATAGTGGCCCCATGACAGGACGTGCATAAGTACCGACATATTCCATGAGTCCATAGTCTGTGAGAAGCGGGACAACTCCTGCCAGAACAATGAATATTATAAGCAGCGCGGGTGCGAGGATCATAGCCGGTGTTCCTCCATTATCCATGTTCCATATGATTTCCGGCCCTATTTTATAGTAGATAATGATATAGAACACGGCACCCAGTATTCTGGATACAAGCCAGAAGGGTTTTATAACAAGCAGATCCCGCCAGAAATCATTTTCCATGACTTTTTGTGGTTTGCATAAAGTCGCCCATATTGAAGCCAAAGTACCAACGACAACAAGGGCCATCGCCATAAAGGGAAGCCAAGGTTTGAGAACGGCCTTGCCCCAATTAATCACTATTCCCAATATAGTGTTAAGGCTTCCTTTATCCCGTAGCGGAAGCAGAAAGACGATTGCTCCAAACAGAGACGGAATTAAAAAACGCATAACCTGTGAACTTGAATATTTTTCTTTTGCGGACATATGATCACCCCGTTCTTAAGAATTATATGATCCAATAGTTTAAAGTGCTGCCTGTTTTTGCTGCGTCAATAATAACCGTTTTATTAACGATCACCTCCGCGGCTATTTTTTGAAGGTACCTCCTCAGGTAAAAAAAATATTTTACCTGGATTCATTATGTTATTAGGATCAAGTGCTTTTTTAAGGATCCTCATTACATTAAGCTGCTCGGGCTGGCATAGTTTTTCGAAAAACTCTCTTCGCTTACAGCCTATTCCGTGTTCGCCGCTTATGACACCTCCCAGCCTATGAGCCAATTCGAATATCTCGCATTCGATTTGTTTCTCAAGGATTTCCCATTCTTCAATACTGATATTTTTTTTCCCCATAATCGTTGGGTGCAGATTACCGTCTCCGGCATGTCCGAAATTAGCAATACGGACACCATGTCTCTCTGCAATTTCCCCAAGCCCGCGTACGAATTCAGGTATGGCAGAAATCGGTACCACTGTGTCCTCGTCTGTCTGGATTGGATCGGTAATGCGCAGTGCTTCGTCGATGTTTCTGCGTACAGCCCAGACACGTTCTCTTGTTGTGGCGTTGTCGGCAACATATATCTCAAGTGCACCGCCCTCGGAACATATAGTTCCGACGCGGTCCGCATCCAGCTCAACAGATTCGGCTCTTGTTCCGTCAAGTTCTATCAGCAGGACTGCGCCAACATCATCTATAGGAAGTTCTTCGTTTAAAAACTCACATGCCGTCTGGTATGAATAACGGTCGATGTATTCTATGGAGGTAGGCAGTATCCCGCCTTCGGTCATGATCTTCGGAACCATTGCTATTGCAGTATCTGTATCGGGAAACAGTATAAGCAGATCGACTCTGTTTTTTAGGAGAGGCTGCAGTTTTAGTGTTATTTGAGTCACATAGCCAAGCGTTCCCTCCGACCCGACGAATAGTTCTTTCAGACTGTAGCCAGATACGTCCTTCATATTTTTACCTCCGAGCCGGAGGATATCTCCTGTTGGAGAGACCACCTCAAGCCCAAGTACATATCTTAGTGTCACGCCATATTTAACCGCATTGCCGCCGCCTGCGTTTTCAGCGATATTGCCGCCGATATGGCATGACTCTACGCTCATGGGATAGCCGGCATACCAGAGTCCTTTTTTGGAAGCGGCCACGTTTATTTCGCTTGTGACGACACCTGGCTCGACTACGGCTATAAGATTGTCACTGTCTATCTCAAGGATCCTGTTCATTCTCTCGTCTGAAATTACAATTCCGCCGTATAATGGCAGCGCTCCGCCGGAAAGTCCTGTGCCGCCGCCTCTGGGAGTCACAGGGATAAGATGTCTGTTTGCTAGTTTCAGTATGCCGGAAACTTCGTGAGCATTTGCCGGTGCAACGACAATATCCGGCAGGAAACGTTCATCCGTCCGGAGTGTGGTTGTTTCATCTCTGGAACATGCCATCCTTTTTTCCATAGTTATCCAGAGATTGTGTTCACCGACGATTTCCCGTAGTTCCTCCATGATGTTATCCGTCAGTTTATTGTATTTCATAGCTTGACCTCTTCTCTGAGGCGTTTGTTGAGTAATGGCAGTATTTCAAAAAGGTCTCCTATTATTCCGAAATCTGCAACTTTGAATATTTGTGCCTCGGGATCATTGTTAATAGCTATTATAGTTTCGGCCGTTTTCATTCCTGCGAGATGCTGAATAGCGCCTGATATTCCAGCTGCGATATAGAGTTTGGGCACTACTGTCTTTCCGCTTAGCCCAACCTGCTGAGGATAGTAAGCCCAACCTCGGTCCACAGCATCTCTGGATGCACCTACAGCACCTCCCAGAAGATCTGCAGTCTCTTTGAGCATGCTGAAGTTTTCTTTCTTTTTCATTCCCCGTCCACCGGCAACTATTGTTTTAGCAGACTGGATATCCATTTCGTTGGCGTTTATATATCGAACCCCCAGAAATTTAACGCGGTTGTCTATAAGATTATCTTTTATCGGCACATATTCTGCCTTTCCCGATCTGGCGGTATCCCGTTGTGCCTGTGAGGTAGAGTGAGGTCTGACAGTGCACATTTGTGGTCTGTGTTTAGGTGTTTTGATTGTAGCCATGATGTTGCCGCCTATTGCCGGACGTGTCTGAAGCAAAAGCCTTGTCCCTTCTTCAATGTCCAGTTCCGTGCAGTCTGCTGTAAGTCCAGTATGGATTCTGGCAGCTATACATGGCATTATAGTGCGGCCTGTTGTGGTTGCAGCCGCTAAAATTATTTCAGGTTGTCTATCACGTATCATGTCTGCAAATATATTTGCCTCGGTCTCTGTAGACGCATCTTTCAGAAGAGGCGAGAGCGCGGCAAGTACCTTGTCAGCTCCCCTGTATATAATTTCTTGAATCTCTTCATGATCCAGTTCTTCTGCGGCTAGAAATACTTCCAAAGGGACACATAGCTTGTCCGCAAGAGCCCTTCCTCTAAGAAGGACTTCGTAAGTTGCGCTGCCGATATGTTTCCCGCTGATTTCTCCAAATACCCAAACCGGATTGCTGCTCATATTTCCTGCCCTCTTTTCGGTATGAGGTTTTTGTCTTTCAAAAATTGAACAAGTGCTTCTATTGCAGGTTCCATATCTCTCTCATCTTTAATTTTTATATTAATGCCATGTCGAGCAACTTTGGGTGTGCTGATTTTAACAACTTGTGTAGGCGATCCGGCGAGCCCAACCTCTTCAGAACAAATCCCTGGAAGGTCATTAATAGACCATTTCTGTAACTCCGCCGCACGTGCATTCTGTTTGCCGCGGAGGGTGGGCAGGCGAGGGACGGCAATTTCTTTAAGCACAGTTACCAGACACGGGAAAGGCACTAACAGAGACTCATAACATTTTTCAACCAGACGTTCGATAATCATTTCTTTATTGTTGACCTTTAAAATACTGCTGACATAAGTAGCGAGCGGGATATCCAGCAGTGACGCCACCTCTGGGCCAACCTGTGCGGTATCTCCGTCAGTAGCGCGCTCTCCTGCTAGAACCAGGTCGAAATCTCCGATTTTGGCACATGCCTTGGATAAAATCATTGAAGTTGCCCATGTGTCCGAGCCAGCAAATTCATGAGATGAAAGAAGGATCCCGTCATCACATCCCATTGCAATAGCTTCTTTGACGCATTTTTCCGCAGCCGACGGGCCCATACTTATTGCCGTCACAGTTGCACCGTAGGTTTTCTTCAGACGCAGAGCTGTCTCGATAGCATATAGATCCAGAGGGTTAACTATGCTTTCAACGCCTTCTCTTATAATAGTTCCGGTAGATGTGTCCATTCGAACATTGCTTGTTTCGGGAACCTGTTTGATCAGCACAAGAATTTTCATATGTCTTCCTTTGTTTTCCTTAATTCTGTCCGTTCCTGTATTCCGAAAAGGCTGCCGCAAGTCTTCCGACGCCGTCTTCCGCAGTTGCAGGATCAACTTTCGCAAATGATATGCGGAATGAATTTTGAGCAAATTTTGCCTCGTCCTGAGTGTAAAATGCACTGCCCGGAATAATCCCGATCTTCTTTTCCTGAACTGCGAAGCGTGCGAATGATGTCATGTCATCTATGCTGTCTTTCTCTCCCCATAGAAAAAAGCCGCCAAGGGGATAATTTGTACGCACGCCGAGCGGCTTCAGGTGCTTATCTATGGATTTGACCATGCCGTCTCTGCGTGTCCTGTACGTGTTGCGTAACGAAGAGATACGATCTTCAAAATTAACGGTTGTGAGATAGTTGAAAAGACCTTTCTGTAAAATTGCCGGTCTGGTCAATCCGGCGCTGATCCTGAAAGCGTTCATATGCGGAATGATGGCTTCGGGAACCACTGCCCACCCGCAGCGTACGCCCGGTGCTATGAGTTTTGAAAAACTGTTGCAGTGGATGACACGCTTATCGCCGTCCGCCAGTTTGAGATATGTCGACGGCGGTTCTCCATCATAGCTCAGATAGTGGTATGGATCATCCTCAAAAATTGGGATCCCATATTTTTCCGCGATTGCCAAAATTGTCTTTCTTCGTTCAAGAGGAGAAGTCCGTCCGCTTGGATTCTGGAAATTAGGTATTGTGTAGAGGAAACGCACTTTTCGTTTTTTCAGTATATTTTCAAGTTCTTCAGGAATGATACCGTCATCATCGGATGGAACTCCGACGCAATGTGCACCCTGTTTACGGAAGGTCAGCAGTGTTTCTGTAAAGGTCGGAGCTTCAACAAGGACGAGACAGCCCGGGTCGATGAGAGTTTCTGACACAAGCTCGATGGCTTCGCCGGCCCCGTTTGTCAGCAGGATGTTTTCTCTTGTAACCCATTCAGGAGCCATTCCGTCCTTCTTCATACGTTCGACTATCCACTCCCTGAGTTCTATAAGGCCAAAGTCCTCCTTATAGTAAGCAAGCAGGTCAGTGTCGTCAAATATAGTCCGGAACGCCGTTTTAAGCTCCTCCAGCGGATATATGTCTGCAGAAGGTTCTCCTGCTGTAAATGAGATGGCGTTGTTATCGATGGTGAGCTTGATCATCACGCCTATTTCCGAAGGGTCAAGACGCTCCTTTGCCATGGAGCTCAACTGCTCACGAAAATTAAATTTTTCTGTCATTTCAATCCCACCTTTTTATATTGATGTCATTCCAATGTTTGTATATTTTATTGGGGAATATCGATATGAAAGGCTAAATCGATATGTTTCCCGAGGAAGTCGATAGCCTTTGTATTTTCTTTTGCTGTGATATAGTCAAGAAGAATCCCGTGGTCTTCGGGATGGGTTTTATCTGATTCGCTCACAGTCTGATCAAGCATCACAAGGTAGGCAAATATTGTAGACAGGGTTCTGTTTATGCAATTTACAAGGTATTTGTTGGTGCAGTGTGAGTGCAGCTCTTTATGGAAATCGAGTCCGGCCTTAAAAGTGCTGACCTTGTCGCCAAGA
>JAJFTP010000009.1 GCA_021372895.1 Synergistaceae bacterium | reverse complement strand
CCGTCTTTCCCGCATGCTTTTGAGCGGGAATCCAGCAACTTCAATATTTTAGAGCCACTGGTTCTCCGCTAAATAACATACAGAGAAGACGAAAAACAGAGGTTTTGAATCCACTAGTAGCAAGAGGTGGGAAAGTTGAGTAATATTATAGGGATATTTTTTAAGACAGGGGAGAGGTTATTATCAAACTGATTATTTTCTGTTGGCTGGTATTTATAATTTTAGTCGTTGCCCCCGGAATAATAGCCCGGCATATCTCCGGAAACAGGGGAAGAGGCATTTAAAATGGGGAGGGTACAACAGATATGTCCCCCCTGATCTATTATCTTTTTGCGTTCGGCGTGTATACGATCTCTATCATACTGATCACCGGGCAGTCTTTCGCGTGGGAGGAGAACAAAAAATCCTTCTATCTCGGTGGCCGCAGGGTTTCTATGCTGCCGTCGACAGCTACTTTCTGTGCCACATGGATGAGTCCCCTTTCTCTTGTCGGCTACGGCATGTGGCTATACAGGGACGGCTACGTGGCTTTCCTGGCATCAGTAAACGGATGGCTCCTTGGTCTTCTGTTTTTTCCCTTCATTGTCAACAGGCTCAGGGCAAAGCGGGTGCTCTCTCTTCCTGAATGGCTTGAAAAGACCTATGGCGATGCAAGGGTGCGTAAGCTTGTGGCGTTGACGATGATATTCCTTTACACTCTCTATCTGGTCATACAATTCCGGGCATTCGGCATAATAGTTTCATATATGCTGGAGATACCGGCCGGTTTTGCCGCCACATCCCTGATATACCTGTTTGTCCTGTACACGACCTTTGGGGGCTATACCTCCGTGGTCAGAAGCGACGTGTTGAATCTGTTACTCATTGTTATCGGAGTCACTGTCGCCGCATACTTTTCTCTCTCCGAAGGATTTACTCCGGGAGCGGCAGTAAATATCCTGTCTATGAAAGACGGGCCTGACACGGCAAGAGTTCTGACCCCTGCTGAAATTTTCTCTGCTTTTGCGATAATGCTTTCATGGGGGCTCGGCGTTGCCGGGAATCCCCAGTATGCTGTCAGGATCCTGGCCTGCCGCACCAAAAGAGATGCTTACGGGATGCTCTCGCTGGCCCCTTTTATCGTAGGATGGGTATATATATGTGTGACATTTTTTATCCTTGCCTGCCATTCAAATTATCCTGTGCTGGAAAATATCGAGGAGACAATGGCTTTTGCAAAACTGTCCCAGTTCCTTCCAAATTTTGCGGGCACATTTCTGCTTATCGGCGTGATCGCAGCTGCCGTCAGCACGGCGAACTCGCAGCTGCTTCTTGCGGCCTGCTCTCTCTGTTACGACCTTTTCCCTATGAAGGTGAATGAAAACAAAAGTACGAACCCTATGGAGGAAGACCATTTCCTGCTTGTGAACAGGATCGCGATCACCGGCATAGCCTCTGTTGCGCTCATACTCAGCCACGCGGGGCTTCCCGGATATCTGCTGCTCGGCCGCATCAGCTGGACGCTCGTTGCCATATGCTTCTTTTTTCCTCTGTTATTTCCAAACTGGGTTGCCGGAGATATCCTCTTTTATGTTCTCGGTGTTGCGCTGCTGCTCCAGTTTGTCCTGGTCTTCATCGTCAGAATAAGTCCTGAATATGCAATGCTTGCGGTCCTTTTTGTAGAGGTCGCTTTGTTTGGATCCAAGAGGCATTTTGCTTCGGAGACAGAGACGAAACTTCTATGTCCGGAAGAGGCTGACAGGGATGCTTAATAAATTCAGCCTGGAAACCCTTATGAAATGGATATTCATGGCGCTTGCGCTCTCCATGGTTTTGCTGACTCTCGGGGCACGGCTTCACCAGAGCTATGCCGAGAAAAAATATTCCGCGGCGGGATCCGGAAAGGAGATCAAATCTCTCATCGAGGAGCGGGGATATCATTATACCGAAGATATGATCCTGGGTAAGCTTGGGCCGTACTGGAGGAAAGCACGGCCCTATGAAAGGCCCGATCTCAGCATAAGCAGCGGAGGCAAAATCTTAAACTTTATGTTTGATACCGAGGCGATAATGATCTCAATTGCGGAAGAGGAACGTTACCTGCTCCTTGTCGGACTGCTGGGGCTCATTGCCGCTGTGGAACTCGCCGTGTTCATATCATATGTGCTGACGCGACCGCTCAGACGTCTTGCATTGGGCTGCAGGAGCATAGCGAGGGGTGTTCCGGTCACCATCCCGCAGAATGCGATGACGCCCTATGAATTCCAAGAGCTGACGGATAGTTTCAACGATATGGCAAGTCAGCTTGAAAGATGGAAGGAAGTTCAAAGGCAGGTGAGCAGGATGGACAGGCTGGCTGCCCTTGGCGAGATGATATCAGGGCTCTCCCATGAGATCCGCAATCCGCTTGCCAGCATGAGGATACAGATAGATCTGCTTCGTTCGGAGGTAGAATCAATGGCCTCCAAATGCGGCAGTCCTTCCTCCGGAGACGCAGGCGAACTTATAAGTATCCTGGAGAAGGAGCTTGACAGGCTGAACGGGATCGTGACGCAGCTGCTGTCGTTTGTCAGGCCCAAACAGGCGATAATAGCCCCGGTCCTGTTAGATGAACTTCTGCCATGGTGCCGTTCAATGTTTAACCCTCAGGCGGAGAAACTTGGAATAGAACTTGTCACGAAACAGGCCGACCGATGCGTGACAGTCATGGCTGACAAAGAGATGCTGCAGCAGCTTCTTATGAACCTCTCGCTGAACGCGATCCAATCTATGTCTTCTTCTGACACCGGACGCGCGCGGATCCTCCGTATAACGTCAGGATACTCCGAAGATAACAACGGCGAATCAAAAATGGGATTTCTTTCCGTGGAAGACAGCGGGCCAGGCATACCTGCGGAGATACAGCACAGGATATTCGACCCGTTTTTTACCACAAGGAAAGAAGGGACAGGTCTGGGACTGAGCACGGTCCAGCGGATCGTGGAGGGACTGGGGGGCGCCATGTCGCTGGAGACGTCTGAACTCGGGACGGGCTTCAAGGTTTTTCTGCCTCTCGATAAAGAGAGCATTCCCCTTTGTGAAACTATAGATGCGGAGGAAAATATACAATGAATATCTGGATAGCGGATGACGAAGTCAACCTTGCGAACGGCCTGAAGAAGGGCTTCGAAAGACAGGGCTTCAGCGTAAAGACTGCCGGCAGTATCTCAGAGCTTCAGCAGCTGCTTGCATCTGAGATACCGGCTCTTATATTTTTGGACCAATGTCTGCCTGACGGCAACGGCATAGACATGCTGCCCGTCATACTCCAGCAGGCTCCGAGATGCAGGGTCATCATCATGACAGCGTTTGGGGACTCCCGCCTGATCGTAAGGGCGATACAGGAAGGGGCATATAACTATCTTGACAAGCCTTTCCCGTTGGATGCCGCAAACAACATGGTACAGAGGGCGCTTGAATCGATACGCTTTCAGAACCAGGCGGAGCGTCTCCTCACAGAGGAGACGAGCAACCTCTTCGGCTCTTCTCCCTCGATGGAGAAAATCCGCGACAGCATCTTAAAAATAGCCCCGCATCAGGATATAACCGTCCTTCTCAAAGGGGAAAGCGGCACGGGAAAAGAGGTCGCCGCGCGTATGATCCACCGTGCTTCGAACTGCAGCGGTGATTTTGTGGCGCTCAACTGTTCTGCGATCCCGGAGTCGCTTCTTGAGGCGGAGCTTTTCGGATACCGCAGGGGGGCTTACACAGGCGCGGACTCCGACAAACAGGGACTGATAGAAGTCGCTGACAAGGGGACGCTTTTTCTGGACGAGATAGGGGACATGCCGCTGCCGCTTCAGAGCAAACTGCTCAGGTTCCTGGACCAGCGCGCGTTCCGCCCTCTTGGGAGCACGAAGGAGAAGAAGGTCAGCTTGAAACTGATATGCGCCACATGCCTTGACCTCGAAAAAAAAGTAAGAGAAGAGACCTTCCGTAAGGACCTATTCTTTAGGATATCGGTGATCCCGATAACGCTTCCGCCGCTCAGGGAGAGAGGCAAAGATGTGCTCGGGCTTGCGTCGCTCTTCCTTGCCGAGTTCTCAAAACGGCTTGGCAAATCTGCGGATACGCTTACGGACGAAGTGCAGGAAGTATTTATGAGCTACCTCTGGCCGGGCAATATAAGGGAGCTTCGCAACCTTATCGAAAGGATACTTATCCTGAAAGATCCCTCAGACCACCTTGTACGCCTCGCAGACCTGCCGGCTGAGATGCTTGAAGTACAGCCGGCTCATCTGGACCCGGGCACCTCTGTCCCGGCATGCGGCGGGGGATCACTCCCGGGTAGTCTGGACAGGGTCGAACGGGACCTTATAACATCCGCGCTTGCAAGATGCGGAGGCAATCGCACGCAGGCGGCGGCCGAGCTTGGGATATCACGCTTTTCGCTGCTTCGGAGGATGCAGAGGCATGGGCTCGATTGACATTTCTCTGTCCCGGCAGCTGAAACCCGGACATAAGCTGAGTCCTAAGGCGCTGCTCGGGACGAACCTTCTCTTTGTCCCGCTCAATGAGCTTGCGGCTGAGTGCCGGAATATCCTTGGCGATAATCCGTTTTTCTCTTTCATCCCGCCTAAGTGGCAAAGTTCTTACGTCGATATCGATATGCTGGACGCTGATTCTATACCGGCAAAAACCGGCATCGAGGAACACCTTTCCCTGCAGATCGCGACCTGTCCGGGACTGTGCGGAAATAACGGGCCGGCATCCTCCGCTTCATTCTGGTGCTCCGCTCTGGATACCCGCGGTTTTCTTAACACGTCTGTCGAAGATATTGCTCTGATGCTTGGTATCACTAGTAAAAAAGCTTCGGAATATATAAAGGCGCTTCAGGATTATGTAGAGCCTCCGGGACTTTTTGCTGCCGATTTGAAGGAGTGTCTCCTTATCCAGCTTGCGCGCTGCGGGATGGAAGGAAGTCCGGCGTGGAGGCTGCTGACAGACGGCAGTGAATATATCATATCCGGCCGGACGGAGGAATTTGCAGAGAAAAACGGATGGAACAGCACTGAGGCAGCAGAAGCGCTGGAAGCGCTTAAAAGGCTGGATCCTTCCCCGGGAAAGAACTTCAGCCCGGCAAGGAACATCGTCCCTGAGATAGAATTTCTTATTGATACCCCTGTTCCAAGGCCCAGACTTATCAGAGAGAATATCCCGGCGATTGAAAACAGCCTCTCTGAATTTCCCATGGGCATAAGAGAGGTGCTTGCCCAGCAATGGATGAAACCGGCATGGTCGCGCACTAAATTTACGCTCACGCGTCTTGGCATGAGATACAGGACCCTTATCAGGATATCAATGTGCATCGCCGCCGTTCAAAGCGATTACCTGAGGGGAGAAAAAATGGCTGTGGCGCCCCTTACCTATGGATATGCGGCAGGAGAGCTGGGCTTGAGTACGTCGACGGTCTTCCGTTCAATGAAGGATACCTGGTGCCTTGTCTCAGGAAAAGTGCTCCGGATGAGCGCCTTCTTTTCAAGAGGTCTGCATTCAAGGCCGGATATGTCGGTGCATGAACTTAACTCGGCCATCGGACAGTTGAATATGGAGGGATACGGCGACAGGATGATAGCCGAAAAACTTTCCATGCCTGTAAGGACCGTTGCCCATCACAGAAAAAAGCTCGGATTGTCCTCCGTGTTCCGCCCGCAGAGGGCTGTCCGCAGAAAATAAACCAAGCGTTCCTCATAGTGCGGGAACCGCACATCGCACAACGTGTGCCGCACACCCGGCACACAGTGCATATTTATTTCCCGGGCTATCCCGATAAAAAAATCGCTGCTGCCGCAGGTTAGTTCTTTATATTTTTTTCGTCATATTCGGCAACTATTTTGCATGTAATGAGGTAAGGTGTTATACCTAATTTATTATGGAGGTGCCGGATGATGGCGGAGAAAAAAGATCAGGGGTCGGCGGCAAGCGTTCTTATAGGGGCGGCATTTTTGATGGCAACATCGGCGATCGGGCCGGGATTTCTGACACAGACAGCGGTATTTACCGACAGGCTGAAGGCGGCTTTTGCGTTTGCGATACTTGCTTCTATCGTAATCGATATCGTCGTTCAGATGAATATATGGCGCATACTGGGTGTTTCAGGGAAACGCGCGCAGGATGTTGCCAACAAGGTCTGCCCGGGGCTTGGATATTTTCTGGCTCTTCTTGTGGCTACCGGAGGCCTTGTCTTTAACATCGGCAACGTCGGAGGTGCGGCGATGGGGCTCAACGTCATGCTCGGCGTGCCGCTTGTGCCCGGTGCGATATGCAGCGCTGTAGTTGCGATAGCGCTGTTCATCAATAAGGAGATGGGCAAGGCGATGGACATGTTTACAAAGGTCCTCGGCATGATAATGATCGCAATGGTCATCTTCATGGTCTTTAAGACACAGCCGCCCGTCGCGTTGGCTCTTAAGGAATCCGTCCTCCCGTCGACTATAGACTGGATGACGATCCTTACGCTCGTGGGCGGAACGGTCGGGGGATATATAACCTTTGCCGGCGCTCACCGTATAATCGACGCGGGGATAGTCGGGACGGAGAATCTTCCGAAGATTTCAAGGGGCTCCGTAACAGCCGTAGGGATCACAGGCGTAATGAGATATCTGCTTTTCCTTGCGATACTTGGTGTTGTGGCGACAGGCGCCGTCCTTGATCCCAAAAACCCGCCGGCATCCGCGTTCCTTATCGGGGCAGGACAGATCGGTTACCGCATTTTCGGCGTGATCCTCTGGTGCGCCGCGGTAACATCGGTCGTCGGTGCGTCATACACGTCGATTTCATTCCTCAGGACCCTTTCCAAAACTATAGAGAAGAACGCGCGCTACTGGATCATGGGTTTTATCTGCGTTTCCACGGCAATATTCGCGACAATGGGCAACCCTGTCACACTTCTGATATTTGCCGGCTCGCTGAACGGGCTGATCCTTCCGGTGTCGCTCGGGACCATGCTGCTTGCGGCGCATAACAAGGACATTATCGGGACGACGTACAAGCATCCGGTGGTACTCACGGTGCTGGGATGGATAATGGTCGTATTGACGGCTTGGATGGGCTTCAAATCATTCGCAGGCATACTGAAACTCTTTGCATAAAGAGGTACAATCAGCTTACCGCATGGGAAAATAAATTTTTTCCCCCATGCGGACTTGGATCAAAGGGGGAATGTCTATGTCTGTATATTTAAAAGAGCCGCGGTTCCTCCATGGCGGGGAATCCTGCATAGTAGCAGAGTTTGCCGATGAGATAGACCGTGCGGCAAACGACGCCGTCATTAATCTCAGGCATTGGATGGAAAGTCAGAAAAGGGTGCCTATAATTGAATGTCTTCCTACTTACAGATCTCTTGCGATCTACTTTGACCCGCTCGCAGTCAACTGCGACAGCATTATCGAAGAGGCGGGGAAAGCTGTTGCCGAAGCCTCTGAGAACGTTGCGGCGCCCCATAAAATAATATCCATCCCCGTCTGTTACGGCGGTGAGTATGGCCCCGATATCGACAACGTTGCCAGGCACGCCGGCATCTCGGTGGAAGAGGTCATAAGGAGGCACAGCTCAAAAATCTGCCATTGCTACATGATCGGGTTTGTTCCGGGTTTTGCTTACCTGGGCGGTATGGATGAATCCATTGCCACTCCCAGGCTCGCTAACCCCAGGACGGTCATCCCGGGGGGAAGCGTCGGGATAGCGGGGAAACAGACCGGGATATATCCTATAGACTGTCCGGGAGGATGGCAGCTCATAGGGAGGACGCCTCTGAGGCTTTTCACGCCCGAGTGCGACCCGCCGACCTTAATTGACGCCGGTTACGAAGTGCGCTTCGTCCCCATCACGGAGAATGAATACAGGGCGATAGAGGCACAGGTTGCCAACGGAACGTACAGGGTCGTTATAACGGAGGCGGATCAGTGATGGAATTCAAAGTGATCAAACCGGGAATGCTGACCACAGTACAGGATCTCGGGCGCTGGGGCTATCAGTCAAGCGGTGTCCCTGTAGCCGGAGCGATGGATCTGCCGGCTCTGCGCATGGGCAACGCTATTGTCGGAAATGCAGAGAACGCGGCCGCGCTTGAGGTCACATTCCTGGGGCCGGAGCTTGCGGTCGTCGGGGAAGGTCTTGTGGCATTCGCCGGCGCGGACCTTGGATTTTCAGTAAATGGGAAGGAGATCGGCTCTTGGGCCGCGGTCCGCGTCAAAGACGGCGACGTGCTGTCGTTCAAAGGGCCTAAGAACGGATGCAGGGGCTATATCTGTGTGTCCGGCGGAATAGATGTCCCCGTGGTTATGGGCAGCCGTTCCACATATATCCGCGCTAAAATAGGCGGATTTGAAGGGCGTGCCCTTAAAGCCGGAGATGTGGTCGGCGCGGGTGAAGCTGACCTGCTGTGGAAACGTGCGGATGGCTTTGCGCTGCCTGCTGACATGCGCCCCGCTTATTCGCAGGACAGCCCGCTTTTTATACTTACGGGGCTGCAGGAGGACGCGTTCACCGAAGAGGGGCTCGACACGCTTTTCGGGTCCGAATACGTGATATCAAACGAATCGGACAGAATGGGCTGCCGTTTCGACGGGCCGAAGGTGCGGCATAAAGAGGCGGGTGCGGATATCGTATCCGACGCTATACCGCTTGGCGCCGTCCAGATACCGGGACATGGGCTGCCTATCGCCATGCTTGCGGACAGGCAGACAACCGGCGGATACACCAAGGTTGGGGTGCTCTCTTCTTCCGGCATACAGGCTCTTGTCCAGAGGATGCCCGGCATGAAGGCAAGGTTTGCGCGCGCGACAATGGAACAGGCTATTGACGAACTGCGGTCCGTAAAAGAAACGGTTGGCAGAATAAAACAGCTGAGGGCGGCATGGGTCAGCCGTCCGAAGCAGGACGCGGCCCTTTATGCCCGTCCGCTCCGCACCGAGTTGAGGATCACGGTAAACGGAAAAACTTACGACGTGAAATGTGAAGAGATATTATAGACATGGTCAGGGAGGGAATTTAAATGTATATGATCGACATGAACAGCGACATAGGGGAGAGTTTCGGGGCTTACCGGCTTGGCGACGACGCTTCCGTCATGGAGGCCGTGACGTCGGCGAACATCGCCTGCGGCTTTCACGCGGGAGACCCGCTAGTCATGAAGGATACCGTCGCTCTCTGCGCACAGAAAAAAATAGCCGTCGGGGCCCATCCCGGGTATCCCGACCTAGTCGGTTTCGGACGCAGGAACATGGCCTGCTCCCCCGATGAGGTATATTCAGACTGTCTGTATCAGATCGGAGCGCTTCAAGCTTTCTGTATTGCCAACGGCATCGAACTTCAGCATGTGAAGCCTCACGGTGCGATGTACAACCAGGCGGCAAAGGATGCAAAGCTCGCCCGTGCCGTGGCTGCGGCGGTAAAAGACGCGGGTCCGGAAATCATACTCATGGGTCTCGCAAAGTCAGAGTTTGAACGGGCGGCTGAGGAAGCAGGGATCCCTTTTGCCGCAGAGGCTTTCGCCGACCGTGCCTATATGCCTGACGGTTCTCTGGTCCCGCGCTCGCAGCCCGGATCGGTCATACATGATGTCGATGCGGCTGCCGCGCGCGTTGCCCGTATGGCTACCGAGGGGACTGTAGAGGCCATAGACGGGACAGTTATCAGCTTCCGTCCGCATTCTATATGTCTCCACGGAGATACCGCGGAGGCGGTCCTGATGGCGAAAGCTGTCAGGAGCGCGCTTGAAGCGGCAGGAGTCGCTGTGAAAAATCTTAAGGAGGTCGTTCTGGGATGACGCTGCCTTTCGAAATTGAACCTTTCAGGCACACCGACCCGAAGGAGATGCGCGGGCTTATCCGCAGCGGAGAATGGACGCATCCTACATCCGGTCTCTGCCTTTCGCATGTGCAGGGCAATATGATAGTGCTGCCCAAGGACTGGGCCTATGATTTCCTCGTCTTTGCACAGCGCAACCCCAAACCGTGCCCCATACTGGATATTACGGAGCCCGGCGACGGGGAGGCAGGTGTGATTGCGCCCGGCTCTGATGTGCGCACCGACATACCTAGGTACCGCGTGTGGAAGGATGGAGAGCTGATCGACGAGCCTACGGATGTCCTTAAATATTGGAGAGAGGATCTTGTGGCCTTCCTTCTCGGCTGCTCGTTCAGCTTCGAGGGGGCCCTTCTCGAGGCCGGCATCCCGATCCGTCACATTGATGCAGGCTGCAATGTCCCGATGTACGTGACGGACATACAGTGCCGTCCTGCCGGACGCCTCAGCGGTCCGATGGTTGTCAGCATGAGGCCGGTAAAACATGCGCAGGTGCCTAAGGCCGTGCTCTGCACCGGCAGATTCCCTGCCGTTCACGGCGCGCCGGTGCATATAGGCGATCCGTCGGCCATCGGCATAAAGGACATAAGCAAGCCGGAGTTTGGCGACCCTGTTGAAATAAGGAGCGGGGAAGTGCCCGTATTCTGGGCCTGCGGAGTCACGCCTCAGGCAGTGCTGATGAAAAGCCGCCCGCCGTTTGCAATAACGCACGCCCCGGGCCACATGTTTATAGGCGACCCTAAGGACGTGGATTACGCAATATTTTAAACAACAGCCCCGGAACCGCGGGGGACTTAAGAGAGAGTAAGCTCTTCGTCCGGCGGAGTTATGGTGACGTCTTCTTTATCACCGGGAATTATCAGGTTGAGGAACACTGCTGTCAGCGTCGATATTATCACAGAGGACGAGCCGAATATCTGCTGCATCCATACCGGCATGTCCGGGCCTGCAAGGACGTTTGGGATCTGTGCTATGCCTACGCCGAGAGCGACAGCGATCCCAACTACCGCTGTATTCCTGGCTGTGAGTTTTGCTGAGACAATGAGCTTCATCCCGGTCATTGTTATCGCGGCGAAGACAGTGACCGTAGCGCCGCCGAGGACGGACTGAGGGATCGTCGTAAGGACTGCTGCAAATTTCGGGATGATCCCTGCTATGAAAATTATGAGGGCTGCGAGCGCTATGACGTATTTGTTGACCACGCGGGTTATGGTAAGTATCCCGACGTTCTGGCTGAATGTCGCGGTGGGAAGGCCTCCGATGAAAGCGCCAAGGATGCTTGTTGTGCCGTTCCCGATTATGCCTCCGGCAAGTTCTCTGTCAGTGGGCTCGCGATCCATAGCCCCGACCGTTGACGCCGATATGTCGCCTATCGCCTGTATTGAGTTGACCACGAACATTATCACCATCGACATTATTGCCGTCGTATGGAATGTGATGTCAAAATAGAACGGTTTAGGAAGCTGCATCCATGAAGTCTCTGTGACCTGAGCAAACGAGACCATGCCCAGGAAATATGCAAGAACATATCCGGCTGCGAGTCCAAGCAGGACTGATGCCAGCTTCATGAATCCCTTTGTGAAGTGGTTGAAAAAGGTGACCATTGCGAGGGTGAATATGGCCACGCCCCAGTTCAGCGCTGAACCGAATGTGGGACTGGACGCGCCTCCGGCCATGTAGCGTATTGCCACGGGATAGAGGGACAACCCGATCGTGAAGACTACTGTGCCCGATACTATCGGAGGAAAAAGCGGCCTTAATTTCTTGATAAACAGCCCTACTATGATCGCGACAAAGCCGCCCACTATCTGAGCCCCGAATATAGCCGAAAGGCCGAACTGCCCTCCTATCGATATCAGGACAGGTACGTATGCGAAGCTGACGCCCAATATGACCGGCACTCCGGAGCCGATCCTTCCGAATATCGGATAGAGCTGTACCACTGTGGCGACGGCCGCAATGACGAGCGATGCCTGGACAAGGATCACCGTATCCGCCGGAGACTGTTTTGTGACGCCGCTTATGAGGATCGCAGGCGTTATACAGCCTACCACCATCGCGACGACATGCTGCATAGCCAGCGGAAAGGCCTCTTTAAAACTTGGGACCCCTCCGTTCAACTCAAACAGGGAGCCATTTTTTGTCTCTTTTGCCATTATGTGCACTTCCCTTCAAAAAGCCCCCGCACTTATTTAAAAGAACGGGGGCGCAAAAGTAACGCAGCCTAGTCTATTTTACGTTCTAGCGCGGTGTCTTCCAGCATACGGAGCGTCGTTTCCGGTTCCCTGACCTTGCTCAGGAATATCATCGCCGCGATGATGTAGGGCTTGAAGCTGGCCTCCTTGTAGAGCGGGATGCGGTATCTTTCAAAGACAGAGGCGGCAACTTCCCCGGATCCGCAGCTGACACCCGTGATGTCGGCCGGCAGGCAGTGAAGATAGAGCGCTTTGCCGTTCCTCGTGAGGGACATCATCTCTTCCGTGCACTCCCAGTCCCTGTGAGTTGCATTATGCGCGAGCAGTTCTTTTTCAAGCTGCCTGATGCCGTCCAGATCTCCTGCGCCGTAAAGCTCCGTGCGTCTCTCCATAGCCTTGAACGGGGCCCAGCTCTTCGGATATACTATATCCGCGTCCCTGAAGGCTTCCTTCATGCAGTCAGTCTTCGTGAAGGAACCTCCCGATCCTGCCGCATTCCTGCGTGCGACTTCCTCCACTTCCGACATGATCTCATAGCCCTCCGGATGAGCGAGCGTCACGTCCATGCCGAAGCGGGTCATAAGGCCGACGACTCCCTGCGGCACTGAAAGCGGCTTGCCGTAGGATGGCGAGTATGCCCATGACATCGCGATCTTCTTACCTTTTAAGTTTTCAACGCCGCCGAACTCGTGGATCATGTGGAGCATATCCGCCATTACCTGTGTCGGGTGGTCGATGTCACACTGGAGGTTCACGAGCGTCGGGCGCTGTTCAAGGATGCCGTCCCTGTAACCTTCTTTGACGGCGTCCACGACCTGGTGCATGTATGCGTTGCCCTTGCCTATGTACATGTCATCCCGGATGCCTATCACATCTGCCATGAACGAGATCATGTTCGCTGTCTCCCGGATCGTCTCCCCGTGCGCGATCTGAGACTTGCCCTCGTCTATGTCCTGTACCTCAAGCCCCAGAAGGTTGCAGGCGGATGCGAAGCTGAAGCGCGTGCGCGTAGAGTTGTCGCGGAAGAGGGATATCCCGAGCCCGCTGTCGAAGATCCTTGGGGAGATATTGTTTTCGCGCATGCAGCGTAATGCGTCCGCCACAGTAAACACCGCGTCGAGTTCGTCACGCGTCTTCTCCCATGTGAGGAAGAAGTCATTGTTATACATGCCGGCATAAGATAGCCCCTTGAGCTTTGCTATAAAACTGTCCATAAATGCCATATTATTTACCCCCTGTTTTCTCAGTCTGATGATGCGGCTGGCCGTTGCCGGCCGCAGCCTGTCTGCAGTAGATCGTCGGAAGTGCCGCATACACGGCCGCGCACTTAACAAGGTCGGCTTTCCATGTTATTTCATTAGGCGCATGCGCCTGTGCCTCTTTGCCGGGGCCGAAGCCTATGCAGGGTATACCGAAGCGCCCCATGATGGAGACTCCGTTTGTGGAGAAGGTCCATTTGTCTACTACCGGTTCGCCATACATCCCCCTGAAAGATTCGACCATTGCTTGGGCGGCAGGATGTTCTGCCGGAAGGACCCATGTCGGGAAGCAGCACTCGGTCGGGTAGACGAGTTTTGTCCAGCTTGGGCTGTCATACTTGTACATCGTGACCTCAGCTCCGTATTTAATTACAGAGGGCAGGCCGCGTATCTCTCCGAGGGCCGTATCCCATGTTTCGCCGTCAGTAAGCCTGCGGTCGATAGAAATGGCCGCCATGTCCGCGACGGCGCAGCGCGACGGAGAGTTATAGAATATCTGGGAGACAGCAAGCGTACCCTTGCCCAGGAACGGATCATAGTGAAGCTTATCGTTCAGTGCCCGCACTTCCCCGATAATGTCCGCCATCTTGTAAATGGCGTTATCGCCGCGCTCCGGTGCGGAGCCGTGGCAGGAGACGCCCTTTACCTCAACGCGTATCTCCATACGGCCGCGCTGTCCGCGGTAGATATTGCCGTCGGTCGGTTCGGTGATGACCACGAAATCAGGGCGGATCTTGTCCTCGTTCACGATGTACTGCCAGCATAGTCCGTCGCAGTCCTCTTCCTGTACCGTGCCCGTCACAAGCACCCTGTACTTGTCAGAGAGGAGCCCCAGGTCTTTCATTATCTTGGCTCCGTAGACCGCGGAGACAATGCCTCCGAGCTGATCCGACGTGCCGCGTCCGCCGATCTCCGTCTCGTTCTCATAGCCCTTATACGGGTCGAACTTCCAGTTTGAGAGCTCTCCCAGCCCCACCGTATCTATGTGGCCGTCGTATGCGATCAGTGTCTTTCCTGTGCCCATGTAACCAAGCACATTGCCCATGCCGTCTATCATCACCTCGTCAAAACCGAGGTCCTTCATCTCTTTCTCGATACGTCTGGCCACGCCCTCTTCCTTGCAGCTCTCTCCGGGTATTGCCACAAGGTCGCGCAGAAATTTTGTCATTGATGTTTCATAACCCTCGGCCGCCTTTTTTACTGCGTTAAAATCCATTACCAATCCCTCCATTTTTTTTGCCTGCTATGCCGGAACGCAGCCCCCGTCCCAGAGTATGTGACGGTAGTTGTCTCTGTCCGTATTCCCCTCCGTTGAGAACAGAAGCACGCGTGAATCTTTGTTGAGCCCTATCGCATCGCGGAGTTCTTTCATGCCCTCGTCCATCATTGTGTAAGCAAGGAGTCCTGTCGTGACCGCACCCGATTCGCCTGAAATTATGACCTGGTCTCCGCGCACCGGCATTCCGAGGATCCTCATCCCGCGCGCCGCCACCCAGTCGGGGCATGAGACGAAGACCGAAACCCTGTCCTTGAGTATCTCCCATGCGGATGGGTTGGGTTCCCCGCACGCAAGCCCCGCCATTATCGTATGCATTTCCCCGCCCACTATGCGCGGTCTGCCGTCCCCGGCCAGGGCCGAGCGGTAGAGGCAGTCGGCCTGATCGGCTTCCGCGACTACGAATGTCGGAGGATCGACGGGATAGCGGTTTGCGAAATACCCCACTACGGACCCCGCAAGCGAGCCGACCCCGGCCTGTATAAAGACATGTGTCGGAGGATTTGCGCCGAGTGCGGCCATCTGCTCATCGGCCTCCATTGCCATTGTGCCGTAGCCCTGCATTATCCACGCGGGGATCTCCTCATAACCGGGCCACGCTGTGTCCTGGATCATAACTCCGCCCGGCGTCTCATCCGCCATCCTTGCGGCCATGCGTACGCATTCGTCATAATTGCATTCCTCGATAGTCGCCTTTGCGCCCTCTTTTAAAATATTGTCCAGGCGCATCTTTGACGAGCCCTTTGGCATGAGGATGACAGCTTTCTGTCCGAGCTTGTTTGCGGCCCATGCGACGCCGCGTCCGTGGTTTCCGTCCGTGGCGCTGAAGAAGGTGATATCCCCAAGCTCTTTTTTAAGCTCTGCGGATGTGAGCGCTGCGTAATCAAGCTCCGAGATATCCCTTCCCGTCAGCTTCGCTATGTGGCGTCCCATGGCGAATGAGCCTCCAAGGACTTTGAATGCATGAAGCCCGAAGCGCCACGCCTCGTCCTTGACGAAAATGTCATTGACGCCAAAAAGGGAGGCAAGTTCCTTAAGCTCCACAAGAGGGGTAACGCCGTACTGCGGAAAGCTTTCGTGAAATTTCCTTGCGGCCTCGACATTGGGCAGGGCCATAATTTCAAGTTCTTTGGCCCCGGTCCCGCGCATAGTATTTCTGACCCATTTGATAACGTCCATTTCGAACCTCCGTTCCGATGCCTGCGAATGCAGTCTCTATTCCGTTTCCGAATCGATATAGTTATAGAGGGTGAATTTTGATATCCTGAACAGCTTGCACACCCTGTCTCCTGACTTAAGTATCTGGAAAGCGCCGTTTTTTTTAAGATATTGAATGGCTTTGATCTTGTCGGCTTTCTTCATCATCGGCACCGGCTTCCCAACGTGCTTTATCGCGCCTTTGATCAGTTCGTCAAGCAGGTCGTTGACATTTTGCGGTATCTTTTCAGGTTCGCTGGTATGCGGCTCGGTGTACAGCAGGGATTTGATGGCATTTTCCGCCATGCTCAAATTTGTAAGGTCGTAATTGATGCAGAAGATCCCGACGATATCCCCCTTTTCGTCCCGGATATATATTGAGCTTGATTTGATGAGCCTTTCATCGGAGGTTTTTGTCAGATAACATAACTGGTCTTCGAGTTTTTCGTTTTTTGCGTTCAAAGTCTCAAGCACTATCCGCGAGGGGCCGCCTCCCAGCTCTCTGTGTGTGACGTGCCCGTTCTCTATGGCTATGATCGTGCTGTTTTTATCCTCGGATGTAAGGTCATGGATCAAGATCTCACAGTCATTCCCAAATTGAGCGGCAATGCCTTTTGCGAGCCTTTTCATAAAATCGACCATCGATGTATCCTGCATGTCATCATCCTATCTCCGTATGGGAGTTATATTTTTGTATTTGCGACTGCCTTTATAAGCCGAATATAACATAAAAAAACAGGGAGTCAATAGTTTTTCTAAAAAAAATTTATAATGTATAAAAAAAAATTTGACGAATCTATTGATTTCCATATATGTTGTGCTAGAATCAAATCGTAAGTTGTAAAAATATTCCCGGGCATCCCGTCTCAATAAGTCTCCGCCGGGAGGACTAAACTAAGGAGGTTCCCGCCATGAGTGATCGTATGACCCCTATCCCCTTCGGGAAAATGATGGCATGGGTATTGAAAGAGAAGTCCGAGTCAGGCAGTATCTTTGGCGTCAGATCCCCCTATGTGCATAAGGGGGGACGCCTGCCCTTTCTCGGAGAATATATCGAGACTCCTTTCGGACCTGCTGCCGGCCCGCACACGCAGCTTGCGCAGAATATAACCGCCGCATACGCCGGAGGCGCGCGCTTCTTCGAGCTGAAGACGGTGCAGACGCTTGACGGCGAGGATCTCCCCGTCTCCAAACCCTGTATAGACGCCCGCGACGAGTGTTATAACGTCGAATGGTCGACTGAGCTCCGCGTCGCCGAGGCTCTTGAAGAATATATAAAGGCATGGTTCGCGATAAAGCTTATCTCCGTGGAATTCGGGCTTGGAAGCGCGGACGGTTTTATGTTCAATATGAGCGTGGGATATGACCTTGAGGGGATACGGTCACCAAAGATAGATTCCTTTATAGAAGGGCTCAAAGACGCATCCGCGACGAAGGTATGGGGCGAGTGCAGGGAGTGGGCCATGGCCAATATTCCGCGCTTCAGCCGCATCGATGCCGGATATATCGAATCCATATCGCATAAGATCTGCGGATCGGTGACGCTCTCGACGCTCCATGGCTGCCCGCCGCAGGAGATAGAGCGCATCGCCTCATACCTCATCAGAGAAAAACGTCTCAATACGTTTGTTAAATGCAACCCCACCCTGCTTGGCTATGAATTTACACGCAAAACGATGGATGATCTCGGGTTCGGTTACCTGGATTTCGATGACCATCACTTCAGGGATGACCTCCGGTTCGCCGATGCGGTGCCGATGCTGAAACGGCTTCAGGAGATCGCAGCGAAAGAGGGCCTCGCGTTTGGCGTGAAGCTTACGAACACTCTGCCTGTAAATAATCCGAAGGATCTCCTGGCCGGTGATGAGATGTACATGTCGGGGCGGGCCCTGTTCCCTCTCACGGCGGAAGCGGCGCTCAGGCTCTCTCGTGAGTTCGACGGCAGACTGCCTATATCGTGGTCCGGCGGCGCAGACCATACAAATATACGCGGCCTTTACAGCGCCGGTATCCGGCCTGTAACCATGGCCACGACCCTGTTGAAGCCCGGCGGTTATCAGAGGCTCAAACAGATCGCCGCGGATCTCGCAGACTGCGGGGTCCCCGGATCTCAGGGCGTCGATGTCAGGGCTCTTGCCAAAATTGCAGAGGAGTCATTGACCGATCCCAGGTACAGGAAACCCGCAAAACCGTCGGCAGTGCGCAAGATCGGGAAAAAGGTGCCCCTTCTCGACTGTTTCATAGCGCCATGTTCGGAAGGCTGTCCGATAAATCAGGATATACCGGAGTATATATCGCTTGTGGGCAAAGGCCGTCATGCCGAGGCCCTGAGCCTGATACTCGATAAAAATCCGCTGCCGTTCATTACTGGGACTATATGCAGCCAGAGGTGCGCGACAAGATGCACCAGAAACTTCTATGAAGAGCCGGTCCGGATACGCGCCCTCAAGCTTGAGGCTGCGGAAAAGGGGATCGCGGATGTCATCTCCGGACTTTCCGCGCCTGCGCCGAAGACAGACGCCTCCGTTGCGATAATCGGAGGGGGTCCCGCGGGGCTGGCTGCCGCGTACTTTCTCTGCCGCAGCGGGATAAAGGCCACGGTCTTTGAAAGATCCGGCAGCCTTGGCGGTGTGGTACGCAGTATCATACCTGATTTCAGGATAGCGTCCGGGGCGATAGACCTGGATGTGGAGATAGTAAGGGCAATGGGCGCTGAGTTCGTGCCCGGTTCCGCTCAGACTTCGGTCGATGAACTCAAAAAAATGGGATATAAGTATGTGATATTCGCAAACGGCGCATGGAAGCACGGAAGTTTGCCCCTTGAGAAAGGGGAGGGGATGGATGTGTTCGATTTTCTTTCCCGCTTCAAATCCGCGCCTGAAAAACTTTCCATAGGCGTAAATGTTGCGGTCATCGGCGGCGGCAATACCGCGATGGACGCGGCACGCGCCGCAAAACGGGTAAAGGGTGTAAGGAACGTCTGTCTCGTCTATCGCAGGACGAAGCAGTTCATGCCGGCGGATGCCGAGGAGCTTGAGCTTGCAGTCCATGAGGGCGTAGAGTTCAAAGAACTTCTTGCTCCGCTCTCGCATGAGAACGGAATGCTCCGATGCGCGAAAGTCGTACTTGGGGAGCCGGATGAGTCTGGGCGCCGTTCGCCCGTAGCGACGGATGAAACTGTTCTTATCCCCGCAGATACGGTCATCACCGCCGTCGGTGAGAGCGTGGATACGGAAATATTCAAGAAAAACGGGATCACGCTCGAAAAACAGGGCCGTGCCACCACAGACAGCACAACCCTTGAGACAAATATAAAAGGCGTATATATTGCCGGAGACGCAAGACGGGGTCCCGCCACGGTAGTCGAAGCCATAGCGGACGCCAGGCGGGCGGCGGATTCTATAGCCGAGTCGGAAGGCATAGCCGTAAACCTGCCTGCCATAAGGGTGGAGCCGGATATTGGCGCCGCCCTTGAGAGGAAGGGCGTCATACGTCCCGCTGAGTGTGACGGGCGCGAGGCCGAGCGCTGTCTTGAGTGTTCGACAGTATGCGAAAACTGTGTCGACGTATGCCCGAACAGGGCCAACGTATCCGTGCGCGTTCCTGGGATGAGCGCGGCTCAGATAATCCATGTCGACATGATGTGCAACGAATGCGGCAACTGTATGACGTTCTGCCCTTGGGACAGCTTGCCGTACAAGGATAAGTTCACTTATTTCACAAGCGAAAAAGATTTTGAAGAGAGCAAAAACAGCGGTTTCTTTCCGCTTGCAGACGGATCATATAAGATAAGACTCGGAGGCGGCGTCTTCACTTCCGCCCTTGATGATGCGGGCGAAGGACTTACGGAGGAGATCGCGGCACTGATCAGGGCCGCGGCCGGACAGATCCCTATAGATGGGAGGCATGTTTAATGTATGCTCTTACAGTCAACGGACAGCATGTCGAGTCGGATAAAAACCGCAGGCTGATAGATTTTTTGAGGGATGACCTCCGTTTGACCTCAGTTAAAAACGGCTGCGGCGAGGGGGCGTGCGGGACCTGCATGGTCCTGATAGACGGCAGGGCGTCAAAGGCGTGCGTCTGGCAGCTGAAGGACCTCGAGGGCAAAAATATCATCACGGTGGAGGGGCTCGACAGCAGGGAAAAGGAAGTCTATCCCTACGCCTTTGCCATGGCCGGAGCAGTGCAGTGCGGCTTCTGCATACCGGGCATGGTCATAAGCGCCAAGGGGCTTATCGACTCCGTCCCCGACCCTGCGCCAGAGCAGGTCAGGGAGGCGATAAAGAACAATATATGCCGCTGCACAGGATATAAAAAGATAGAAGAGGCAATATTGCTTGCCGCAAAGATGCTCCGCGGGAACATCCCCGTTCCGGACTGCCGTTTTACGGGAGCGGTGGGGGAGAGCATGCCGCGTACCGATGCCGCAGCAAAAGTGCTCGGCATCGCCGAATATGCGGCCGACAAGCACATCGAAGGCATGCTGTACGGCTCCGCGCTCCGCACCGCATACCCGCGCGCGGTGATAAAATCGATAGACGCGTCAGAGGCAAAGGCGCTTCCGGGAGTTGCAGGAGTATTCACTGCCGCCGACATCCCGGGGAAACAGAAGATAGGGCACCTTGTCAAGGACTGGGATGTGCTCATTCCGGTCGGAAAATGCACCCACTATATAGGTGACGCGCTTGCGCTCATAGCGGCAGAGACGCCTGAGATACTGGAGAAGGCAAAGGATCTCATCAAGGTTGAGTATGAAGTACTTAAACCATTGACATGTCCGGCCGGATCGCTTGCGGAAGGCGCGCCGCCCGTTCACGCAAACGGCAATATAGTATCGCGCGAACACCTTGTCAGAGGCGATGCGGAAGCTGTAATAGCCAAATCCAGGCATGTCGTCACAAACCACTACAGCCTGCCCTTTACCGAACACGCGTTTCTTGAGCCGGAGACGGCGGTAGCGCTTATCGAGGACGGCGATGTCGTTAGGATCTATTCCGGCGACCAGGGAGTGTACCAGACTCTTAAGGAGTGTTCGGAGGCGCTTGGGCTGCCGCACAACAAGGTCCGTGTCACAGCCGAGACCGTGGGCGGCGGGTTTGGCGGCAAAGAGGACATGAGCGTTCAGCACCATGCCGCGATCCTTGCCTACCTTACAAGACGTCCCGTCAAGGTCTCGCTCTCAAGGGCGGAGAGCCTGAGGGTACACCCCAAGCGTCACGCGATGGAGATCGATATGACTACCGCCTGCGACGAAAATGGCAAATTGACGGCGATGAAGGCCGTTATCATATCCGACGCGGGGGCATACGCGTCACTGAGCGGGCCTGTCCTCCAGCGCGCCTGTACCCATGCGGCCGGGCCTTACAACTATCAGGATATAGATATCGCCGGCACTGCCGTCTATACGAACAATCCGCCTACGGGGGCGTTTCGCGGTTTTGGCGTGCCGCAGAGCTGTTTTGCCATAGAGTGCAACATCAACATGCTCGCGGAGCTCGTGGGGATATCGCCGTGGGAGATCCGTTTCCGGAACGCAATAAGGCCGGGGCAGGTCCTTCCTAACGGACAGATCGCAGACGACACGACCGCGCTTGAGGCGACGCTTCTTTCCGTCAAAGAAGAGTACGACCGCAACCCGAAGGCGGGAATAGCATGCGCCATGAAAAATGCCGGACTTGGGGTCGGGGTCCCTGATTTTGGCCGCTGCAGGCTCAGGGTCAAAAATGGGATCGTACATATCGCCACCAGCGCCGCATGCATCGGCCAGGGCCTGGGTACCGTACTGACAGAGATGGTATGCGACGTAACGGGTATTTCGCCGGAATTTGTCATGCATGATCCAGCCGACACGTTCTATACCCCGGACTCAGGCAACACAACGGCGTCGCGCCAGACAGTCATCACGGGCGAAGCCACAAGAAGAGCCGCCATGCAGCTTAAAACCGCCCTTGAAGCCAAAACCCTGGCGGAGCTGGAGGGCAGTGAATACTACGCGGAATTTGAAAGCGTGACGGATAAAATGGGCTCAGACAAACCGCATCCCGTCAGCCACATCTCCTACAGTTACGCGACACAGATGGCCATCCTCGGAGAAGACGGCAGGCTCGCTAAATTCATTGCCGCCCACGACGTCGGAAGGGCGATAAACCCCAAGAGCGTCGAAGGGCAGATCGAGGGCGGGGCAGTCATGAGCATGGGCTACGCGCTTACTGAAGAATACCCTCTGGAGGATTGTGTGCCTAAGGCTAAGTTCGGTACGCTGGGGCTCTTCCGTTCGACGATGGTCCCTGAGATAGAGACGATCATCATAGACAGCGCGGGCGATGGCCTTGCCGCCGGCGCCAAAGGGATAGGCGAGATCGCGGCAATTCCGGGAGCCGCTGCGATACAGCTTGCTTATTACAACTTTGACGGAAAATTCAGGACTAAATTACCGCTTGAGGATACCCCATATTCAAAAAAGAAAAAAAGCTGATCACGCGTCAGCCGGATAAAAAAGGATACATAATATCGACGGGGATGCGGAGTGCGGGTCATCATGGCCTGCCCGGCGCCGGCTGTTTTTTCCTCAATATCACCGCTACCATGAGAGCTGAAAGAAGGCCTAGGATACCCCCGAACCAAAACGGCGCGCTTGAGTTGATATTGACCCACAGCGCGCCCGCTATCACGGATGAGAGCAGAAGACCTATGCCCTGCAGCATGCCGTAGATGCCGAGCACCGTTCCCTTGAAATCCTCGGGGGATGCGTCCGCTATAAACGCTCTCTCCGCGCCGCTGATAAATGCGTTATAGGCTCCGTAAGCTATGAAGAGGACCACGATCATCCATTCCGACGCAAGCGCCGCAAACCCAAAATAGACCAGGCCATAGATAATATATCCGGGAACGAGGATCGAACTCCTCCCAAATTTATCGGATAATTTCCCGGCCGGGATAGCAAGGATCGATGTGGAAACGTTAAAAATCAGGTATAGCAATATGACCTGTGAGGTCGAAAAACCACGCTCCTGTGCTTTAAGAAGCAGGAAGGTATTGGATGAATTCCCCAGACAAAAGACGAAAATGGCGGCAAGGTAGAGTTTCAGCCTCCCGCTGAGCTCAAAGCCCTTCAGGGTCAGCTTCTCGGCAGTCTGTACCGGACTTTTCTCCTCCCTTATCGCAGGAATGATCATGATGCCTATAATGGCCGGGATAATCGAATAGAGGAAGGCCCTGTGAAAACCGAGGCCGGTCGCGATAAAGACAAACGCCAGCAGCGCGCCGAAAGATGAGCCGGCCATATCGAGCATCTTGTGCAGGCCGAAGGAACCGCCAAGCTTCATCTTCTCGCTGGATTGCACGACAAGCGCGTCGCGCGGCGCGGTCCTGATGCCTTTTCCTATGCGGTCCACGGCCCTTGCCGCCAGCACTCCTGTCCAGGAGGACGACAGAAGAAGAAGCACCTTATAAACCACAGCGGCGGAATAGCCTATGAAAGTAAGATGTTTCTTATTCTGGTACACGTCGCCGATATAGCCGCTGAACACCTTGAGCAGGGAGGCGATGCTTTCCGCTATGCCTTCGATGACCCCGATGATCGCCGGGGTCGCTCCCAGCGCCGATGTCAGATACAGGGGGATAAGCGGGTAGACCATTTCGGTGCTCATGTCGATAAACAGGCTCACAAGGCCGAGCAGGACGATATTGGAAAAGACGAACTTCTTTTTCATCTGTCACATCCCTATCCAAGGCAGATCCATAATATGACAACGTCTTTGCCCGTCATTATTGTAATACTATATCATGTTTCGATCCCAGGACCGTATTGCCTTAACTGAGGTCATACGCCAAGGCGCGATCGTTGACCGTTTATGGGGTGATCCTCTGTGATCTCAGGAGCGGGGTGCGCCGAATCAAATCAATGGACTGAAATCCGTATGAATGTCTCGGCGTAGACAGTAGACTAAATTACAAACGAGACAAGGATTTCGAACAGTATATTAATGCAATTAGATACATACTCAAAATCAAGCCTGTCTTTCGGGTTAAATATATAAATTTCCTGCATTGACTCAAACGCTTCTTTAAGACTGATGTTCTCCGAAATTTTATTAAAAACCATGTATTCATTAAATGGCTTGTCGCTAAGATCGCTGCCGTACCATGCTGTTTCTTCTTTGCGCTTCAGATCAAGTATTCTTAAGAATTCTTTTTGATCAGCCAGAAATGACCGTATCTGTTCTTGCGCAAAAAGTACTGCTAGATCGTAGATATGTTTTGCAGAGTCAAAATAAAGTTTATGTCTGAGACAAAGTTCCGCCGCAAATATTTTGTCTACAGATCCATCATATCGTATCCTCAGTGAATATCCTTACACATTTGAGCAGCGTTAATTTCTTATAATGCTTATCCGCATAGGCAAGAATTTTTAGCACATCTAGCCCCAATTTCTTAACAGTATTCCTGATTACATAATTAGGATCCTCTGCGTCGATGTGATATTTGTCAAGCCCATCGATTATGTCCAGCACCTGTAGGTATCTGTAATTTTCGTTATTGACCTCAACAACTGGCTTATGAAGTTCTATTTTCACATTTGATGGCAGCTTCCTGCGATATTTGTTAGTTGCCAGATGATAATCATTACTCGTCCATGTTGAAAGGCCAACCGTGTTAAAAAGAGTGGGACCAGTCTCGTATCCTGTTATTTGGTCTCCTTCCTTTGTCAGTTGTTCTATAAACATATTTTTAGGATCTATCCTGAGTTTGCCAAGAGGCGTATTTTTGGGACGATAATAGACACCTTTATACAACCTTTCAACAATATTATTATCAGCAAGGCGGTTGATATTCAGTGTAACGATCTGGTTTGCATGGGCCTTATCGATGTTGTATTTTTTAACCAGATTATTGGTTATACTGTTAAAAACTATAGGTTGTCCTTCGGGGATCTTTTTTATTGTATCCCTTATATAACTGCTATAGCTGATGTTGTGTGTTTTACGGTCCATAAGCCCGCCTCCTTTATGATATGTTATTGATATATTTTTTTATTTTTATGTATCATATTATATCATAATGATGTTGAAAATCAAGGAGTTATGAAACATACAACTTAAAGGACGCAGGCGTTTCCGTATATCTTCCTGTGCGGCGGAGCCACATGACAGTAAAAGCTTTTCCTGATCAGTGGTCAGTCGCTCCCGTATGCCCCACCCTCAGTCGTTCCCGTATGCCTCTGAGCGGGAACCCAGGTCTGGCCTTGGCTTTCCGCCCCGTGTCGTTCCCGTATGCCCCTGAGCGGGAACCCAGGTCTGGCCTTGGCTTCCCGCCACGTGTCGTTCCCGTATGCCCCTGAGCGGGAACCCAGGTCTGGTTTAAATCTTTTGCCTTTTCCTAAAGCAACTTTATTGCCTTACAGGACCCCCGTTCAAAAACTTATAAAAATGAAGACTGAAATCACATTCAAAAATGGAAACGGTGGACCTGGATCCCCGCTCAGAGGCATACGGGGATGACGGAGGGTGCGGCGGACCTGGATCCCCGCTCAAAGGCGTACGGGGATGACTGAAGGTGCGGCGGACCTGGATCCCCGCTCAAAGGCGTACGGGGATGACGGAGGGTGCGGCGGACCTGGATCCCCGCTCAAAGGCGTACGGGGATGACGGAGAATGAGGCATACTAGCTATCATCAAGAGTTGCGCAGGTTAAAGGAGTCCTAATTAAATTGCGAACTTAATTTGACATTAGCCTGTGTTAGGTCTGACTTCTTCGTTTTCTCTTAATAGTGTCAATTGTGTGAAATATATGAATATGTCAATTGTGTAGGTCTGACCCCTCCGACTTTGGGTCTGACCCCTCCGACTTTGCGGAGGCTGCCCGTTATTTGAGCAGCCGTCCCCTCGCACCACCGTACGTACCGTTCGGTATATGGTTAAAGATTTCAAAAAACATATTGACTTTTTTCGATTTGGCGTTATATTTAAATCAAGAATTTTAGATTTGAGGTGACGATATGGCCGCGTCATATGCAGAGCAGGCTAAACTATTCAAGGCGTTCGGTGATGAAAAACGATTGTGTATTCTTGAACTGCTGCGCGATGGTGAAAAATGTGCCTGTGAATTGATCGACAGGTTGGATATGCCGCAATCAACGCTTTCCTACCACATGAAGATACTTTGTGATACCGGGGTCGTGAAAGGACGCGAAGATGGCAAGTGGACGTATTATTCGATCAGCAACAGCGGCGGACAAAACGCCGCCGCGATGCTTCTTGAACTGACTACGACAAAGTTAGGCTGTCAAATCGAAAAAGGCCTGGACTTACAGTTGAAAGAAGGCGACGATAACGTTTACATCTGAAACACTTATTCATGCGGGGCAAACATTTCTGATGCTGTTTGGCGAACTGTTCGGACTGTTCATTGGCATCAGCTTTGTGGTTGCCCTGCTGCAGATCTATATTTCCCAGGAGCGGATCAAGCGCGTGTTGAGCACCCCGCGTAAAGGGCTGAACAGTGTGCTTGGCGCGCTGTTGGGAGCGGTCACACCGTTTTGTTCCTGCTCCACGATCCCGGTTCTGGTTGGCCTGTTCAAGAGCGGCGCCCCCTTTAACGGAGCGATTTCCTTCCTGCTGACATCGCCCATTTTGAATCCGGCCATTCTTACCCTGATGGCGGCATTCTTTGGCGTAAAAGCTACTATCGTTTACACCATCTTCACTTTTTCGTTTGCCGTAGTGATGGGACTTATCCTTGACAAATTGGGCTTTGAAAAAGAAGTCAAGAAAGTCACAGTCAAGGGCGGTCATCAGGACGGCGTAAGCTGGGAGACACTGGAGGGTACTTTCTGGCAGAGGCAAGCTCAAGCTATTAAATTCGCATTGAAGGATTCCTTCGGCCTGTTCAAAGGGGTCGTGCTGTTCCTGCTTCTGGGCGCAGGGATCGGCGCTTTCATATACGAGTTTATCCCCACTGATCTGCTGTCTGGTTTTGCCGGCGCAAATAACCTGTGGGCAGTCCCTTTGGCTGCTATTGTCGGCATTCCCATGTATATCCGTGTCGAAACCATGATCCCCATTGCAGGTATCCTGATTGCTAAGGGTGTTGCCCCTGGCGTTATGATCGCATTGATTTTAGGTGGGGCGGGCGCAAGTATTCCCGAAGTCTCATTGCTGAACGCTATCTTTAAGAAAAAGATGGTTATCGCATTTGTATTGTGTATCTTTGCTGTTGCAACGATTACAGGCTATGTTTTCAATTTTGTCTTATAAGGAGGGATCTTACATGGCTAAAAAGAAAGGCTTTTGGAAAAATCTGCTCGGTGGTACGTCCGACGGGTGTAGCTGCGATACGAAGCTAACAGAGGAAGCGCC
>JAJFTP010000008.1 GCA_021372895.1 Synergistaceae bacterium | reverse complement strand
CTCTATCTGCATTGACAGGGGCATAAGAGAGTAATACAATAGTCTGAGTGTCATTTTCATAATATAAGGCACGGATGATTTTTTACAACATATTCCATAACGTATTTACTTCAACAGAATCATAATTTAAAACACAGGGAGGAAACAACATGAAGAAAAAAGTATTAGTTCTTTTACTTGCTGCGCTGGCGGCAATGTTTATCGCTTCTGCCGCGTTTGCAGCCGCCCCGTTCCATATCGGCATCGTAACTGGGACAGTCTCTCAGAGTGAAGACGACCTCCGCGGCGCGGAGCTTGCCATCCAGAAGTACGGCGATGTCTCCAAGGGCGGAATGATCAAGCACCTGACCTATCCCGATAACTTCATGTCTGAGATGGAAACGACGATAGCCCAGATCGCCGGTCTTGCAGACGACCCCAAGATGAAGGTCGTTGTCGTTAACCAGGCCATTCCCGGAACATCTGAAGGCTTTCGCCGCATCAAGGAGAAGCGCCCTGATATCCTCTGCTTTGCAGGCGAAGCGCATGAAGACCCGAACGTCATTACTTCCGTGGCAGACATGGCGATCAATGCAGACTTTGTCTCGCGCGGTTACCTTATCATCAACACTGCTAAGCAGCTCGGCTGCAAAACATTCGTCCACATTTCCTTCCCGCGTCATATGAGCTATGAGACCCTTGGCCGCCGCCGCGCCATTATGGAACAGGCGTGCAAAGACCTTGGCCTAAAGTTTGTATTTGAAACAGCTCCCGACCCGACAAGCGACGTAGGTGTTGCGGGCGCGCAGCAGTTCATACTTGAAAAGACACCTGCATGGGTCAAGAAGTACGGGAAAAATACAGCGTTCTTCTGCACTAACGATGCACACACCGAACCCCTTCTTAAGCAGCTTGCCAAGTACGGCGGCTACTTCATCGAAGCAGACCTTCCCTCGCCGCTTATGGGTTATCCCGGAGCGTTTGGGATCGACCTTACAAAGGAAGCCGGCAACTGGCCCGTCATTTTGAAGAAGGTCGAGAAGAGCGTTATTGCCGCAGGGGCAAAGGGACGCATGGGGACATGGGCATATTCCTACGGCTATACCAACAGCGCGGCTCTTGCTGAATTCGGCAAACGCATAGTTGAGGGCAAAGCGAAGCTCAACAGCAAAAAGGATCTCATGGCATGTTATGCGGCATACACACCGGGGGCTAAATGGAACGGGAACTATTACACCGACCTTGGTACAGGCGTGACAAAGAAGAACCTTATCCTCATTTACCAGGATACTTACGTCTTCGGCAAAGGCTACATGCATACCACTGATGTCAAGGTCCCCGCAAAATACGAGAAGATCAAGCTTGGAAGCAAATAAGAAATAAATATCAGGTTTTTAGAAAAAAAGCAAGCCTATGGGTCAATGAACACCGGTGAATAACAGAAAGCCCCTCCTTGATCAAAACTAGAGGAGGGGCTTTCTTGATAAGATAATATTCCTATTATATAATGATATATCAGAATAACTTAAAGGTATTTCTCTATGGTTGACATTTCCGTCTATTAGAATATTATAAATAGTTAAATAGCCAATACGAACAAAGACCAATTCTCTGTCGGGAAGTTTTGTACGGTTTTTGGATATTTTCCTTAAAATATCCAAGTCTAATATTTCAATATCTTTATGAGGAGGGGAAGGAAATGAAGAAATCAGCACTTTGTCTTGCTCTTGCCATGCTTCTGACCGCGGTATCCTGCGGCGCGGCTCTGGCGGAGGCTCCTTTTCACATCGGCATTGCCACTCTGACCGTCTCTCAGGCAGAGGACACATACCGCGGCGCTGAGCGAATGATAAAGGAATACGGGGACGTTGCAAAAGGTGGCATGATCCGCCACGTAACAATGCCGGATAACTTTATGTCTGAGATGGAGACCACCATCTCACAGATCGTAGGACTTGCTGATGACCCTAAAGTCAAAGTCATAGTCGTAGACGATGCTATCCCCGGGACGACGGAAGCCTTCCGGAGGGTCAAGGAGAAGCGCCCTGATGTGCTCTGCTTTGCAGGAGAACCTCAGGAGGATCCGATGGTAATTACAAGCACTGCAGACCTTGCGATCGGCGTTGACAATATTATGCGCGGATACCTCATCATCAATACCGCCAAGAAACTTGGGGCAAAAACCTTTGTACATATTTCATTCCCAAGGCATATGAGCTACGAGCTCCTTTCCCGCCGCCGCGCCATCATGGAGCAGGCATGCAAGGACATGGGCTTAAAGTTTGCATTTGAGACGGCTCCAGACCCCGTAAGCGACGTGGGAGTAGCAGGGGCGCAGCAGTTCATCCTGGAGAAGGTCCCTGCATGGATCCAGAAATACGGCAAAAATACTGCGTTTTTCTGCACCAACGATGCGCAGACGGAACCCCTTCTGAAACAGGTTGCCAAGTATGGTGCGATCTTTGTTGAGCCGGACCTTCCGTCACCACTGATGGGATATCCCGGCGCATTCGGCATTGACCTTAAGAAAGAAGCCGGAGACTGGCCGGCAATATTGAAAAAAGTTGAGGCTGCCGTAATAAAGGCAGGCGGCAAGGGACGCATGGGGACATGGCCCTACTCATACGGATGGAGCACCGTCTGCGCTCTTACCGAATATGGCAAGCGCATAACTGAGAAGAAGGCGAAACTTTATAACCTGAAGGATCTTTGGAAGTGCTACGATAAGTATACGCCGGGCGCGGCTTGGAATGGAGCGCCGTACTTTGATGTTGCAAAGGGCCTGAAAAACAAGAAACTTGTACTTGTCTACGAGGACACGTACGTCTTTGGCAGAGGGTATATGAAAGTCACAGATGTCAAGGTGCCGGAAAAATATCTGAAGATAAAATAAATTTCTTAACTAGTTTTACTGATTTTTGGACCTGGACCGGATCCGCGCCTTGCAGCACAGTGCGGATCCGGTTGCTTCAGCAGCAGGACTGAGTTTTTATCGGCGATAATTCCGGACATCACCTGCTCAAACTTTGCCTATGAAAAGCCGGTCAGTCCAAGATAAAACAATAATAGGCAATATCAACGCATGAAAATTCCGCAAAATATCCCTTAGCTGACATAATAGAGATACTTATAGTCATCCGGGTGCTTCTTGGTTCGGGAAATACCGTGCTGTCCAAAATAGTAAAAAACTATCTTAGATACCTATGGTAAACATATATAGATGTGAGTGTATATTTGATACATAATATACGCGCAATACGGGAGGATATTAAATATAATGAATAACTCAGTACCTGAGAATTCCAACGATATTTCAGGCTCATACAAATGGATGGCCCTTTCCTGCACTACCCTTGGAGCTTTACTTTCTGTGCTGAACACCAGCACCATGATGATTGCGCTGCCCACTATCAGCAAGGAATTGAACGCAGGCATGGAAGCTATTATCTGGACTGTGATGGGTTACATGCTCGTAATTACAATTCTGGTCCCTTCCATTGGAAGGGTCGCCGATATTTATGGCCGGAAAAAATTATACGTTTACGGTTTCGTCGTTTTCACAGCAGCGGCTTTATTCAGTGGATTTGCACAGAACGCATGGGAATTACTTGTCTTCCGTCTTGTACAAGCTGCAGGAGGTTCTTTGATTATGGCCAACAGCACCGCCATAGTTACCGATGCCTTTCCAAAATCAGAGCTGGGGCTTGCGTTGGGAATCAACAGCATGGTAATTGCCGCCGGATCGACAATTGGCCCAATTTTGGGCGGATATCTGACTATGTTAGGCTGGCGCTGGATATTCTGGTTTAATGTACCGCTGGGCATCTTGGGGACCATCTGGGCGCAGTGGCAGCTGAGGGAGCTGGCCCAACTGCCTGCCGGACAGAAATTCGACTGGATGGGGACCGGACTTTTTACTGTAGGTATTTTGGCCATTCTTCTTGCCATTACTATTGGTAATATCCTGGGCTGGACTTCATGGCCCATACTGACCGGCTTGATCGGCGGGACATTGTTATTGGTTATGTTTGTCATTGTTGAAAACCATACAGCCCAGCCAATGGTCGACCTGGAGCTTTTTGAGCACCGGCTTCTGGTCTGTGCTTATGCCAGCAACCTCCTGAACGGGGTGGCTCGTGGAGCGGTGACCTTCCTGCTCATCTTCTTTTTCCAGAGTGTCCGCGGACTGACCCCATTACAGGCCGGGATTTTGCTTACACCTTTTGCCATCGCTATGATGGTTCTTGCCCCCATCAGCGGCGCCCTGTCCGATCGCTACGGTTCCAGGGGGCTGTCATCCCTTGGCCTGGCCATCACTGTTGTCGGGCTTTACGGGTTTACGACCATCCAGGCCGATACACCCCTGTCGTGGCTTATCCTTTGGATGGTCATAATGGGAGCCGGCTCCGGATTTTTCACGTCACCCAACACCAACGCCATAATGCAGGCAGTGCCATCTGAGCGGCGCGGCATTGCAGCCGGAACAAGGACGATGATGAACAATATTGGGATGGTCATCAGTATGGCACTCAGCATGGGTATAGTATCTTCCAGCCTCGATCAAGGTGCTCTGATCGGTTTGTTTACCGGTATGCAGGAAGGCGGTCAGGGTATAATAATCTCCGGTTTTATTGCCGGACTGCACAAGGCCTTTTGGCTGTCCGTCGGATTCAGCGTCTTTGCAACGGCTATTTCCCTGCTGCGCGGAACTGCCGCCGATGATACTCTTGATTCTGTGCTGCGCTGACTTTGTATATAAAACAGGAAGAGACTTAAAATCTTCAGCTAAGAATATTTGAGGAACGAATTCAAAATAAAGAGATACTCCGGGAAGAAACTAAAAACCCGGAGTATTCGTATATTTGCACGTTTCCACATTACTTATAAAAGAAAGGCTGACCGGCACACGAATATAGGGATCAGCAGTTTGTAGCTAAGTACGGCCGCCTAATTATGTTCATGAAAAGATAACTTATATCACTGCTGTCCAAAATAGCAAAAATCTAAAAAAGTATCCAGTTATAGCAAGGCTTTTCAATAGTATATCGGATAAAATTAAAATAAGGCCGCCGATACGATACCTGAGCTAATTTCTGTTGCTATAACTACTAGAATAGCCACTTGTAAAAAACTATCTTGGACACATGTGAACTTATATATAACAAGGTTAACTAAGCGAGATACCGTAAAAATGCTTAAATTATTGTAAATATCTTGACAATTTATGAAACAAGAGTATACTAAGCCTAGTATGAATTAACTTACATAATATTCCTTAAAAAGAGATTAAAGATATAAACAGCACAATAAAAGGAGAAATAATAATTATGGTAAAAGCGTCTGCGGGTCCGATTATATTCTTGGTGTTTATTGTCATTGCCGCTGTGTTTGCCGCTGCCTCCCCTTCGCTGGCAATGACGCCAAACGAGCGCATAATTTCCTCAACGGATACCCTTCAGTAAATGTCCGCGCAGAGGGACGTTGAAGTCATGGCCGTGTTGGTGATGGATCGGTCAATCCATCATACTGGGGCTTAAAGTGCAATTCCGGGACGATCCTGCAAAAATGCGCCGCCGGCAGGTAGGTTCCTGCGCAACATCTGTAATCGGCAGCCGGATCCCTTTGACAGGGACGATCCGGCTTTAAGGAGGGGAATGAAAATGTTAAGTACCGTTGCTGTTATTCTGCTTGTGCTCTGGCTTTTGGGATTCGTGACCTCTCATACGATGGGCGGGTTCATTCATATTCTTCTGGTCGTTGCTGTGGTTATGTTTTTGGTTCGTATCATTCAAGGCAGGGGGCTCTAATGGCAATAGATATATCATAACATTGAGACATTCCGCCGATATGTTTTTGATCCGGGATCCATGGCTGGAATAAAGATGTTTTTGTAAAGGAGAAGATGGATATGCAGGGAATTAAGGTTGCAGCGATCATCTTGATAGCGGCAGGAATATTCGGACTGGCATATGGAAGCTTCAGCTACACCAAAGATACACAGGCGGTAAAGGTGGGGCCCATTGAAATGTCTGTAAAAGAAAAGAAGACTGTCAACATTCCTGTTTGGGCCGGAATTGGATCGATAGTTCTCGGCGGCGGGATTCTGCTTCTTGGAAACAAGAAGGGTTGAAGAAAGGAAAGGTGAAGATCATGAGCGAAGGAATTACGAATAAAGATGTGCTGAAGGGTAAATGGAAAGAAATGCAGGGCGAGGTCAAAAAACAGTGGGGTAAACTTACGGATGATGACCTGACTGTGATCGACGGAGAAAAAGACAAGCTGTTTGGAGTTATTCAGACAAAATACGGTTATGCCAAAGATAGGATCGAAAAAGAATACGAGACGTTTCTGGAAAAGAACAAAAAATAACCTGCTTATCCAGGGGTAATGGCGCACAGAACAGGGACCAGTCATATTTGAAGAATATCTGAAGAGAGGCAAGGTGGATATTATGAACGAAGACATACTGAAAGGGAAATGGAAAGAAATACAGGGCGAAGTTAAAAAGCAGTGGGGTAAGCTAACCGATGATGACCTGACTGTGATCGCAGGGGAGAAGGATAAGCTGGTAGGACTTCTCCAGACAAAATATGGCTACGAAAAAGACAGGGCCCAAAAAGAATACAAGGAATTTTTAGAGAAACACAAAAATTAGGCTGTTTTTGCAGGGGTGATAGTCAACCTGTTCCGGATCCCGTGTAAACTACGAATAGGCGCAAAGTTAGACTATTACAGCATGAGGCCCGTGGTGCAAGCCAAGCACCCCGGGCCTTTTGCATTATAGTTCCATCTCCAGGCGATCTTGTGCCGACGTTGTGCAGTTTGACCGGCCAAATAAATATTTCACCTGCTGACTTTATATTTCTTGAAAAATTGAAAAAGCATGTATAATATTATGTTGTTATAGATGATATTTGCATTTTTTATATGTGCAGTTATCCCTGCCTGCATTACCTTTCGTCTGTAACAAAAAATAATATCTCCTGAGCATAGTTTTGAGTTTAGGAAACGAGGTGAAATGAATGTCCATGGAAGTACCTCTCCTGAAAATGGAGAACATTGGGAAGGAATACTTCGGTAACCGTGTCCTTACAGATGTCAGTTTCTCATTAATGCCTGGTGAAATTATGGGGCTTGTAGGAGAAAACGGTGCAGGTAAATCCACTTTGATGAATATTCTTTTCGGAATGTCGGTCATTAACGAGACCGGCGGGTATGAGGGGAAAATGTTCATTGATGGGGAAGAAGTGCATTTCCAAGATCCTTTTGACGCACTCAACGCAGGTATAGGAATGGTCCATCAGGAATTTTCTCTTATCCCTGGTTTTACTGCAACAGAGAATATCCTTCTCAACAGGGAATCAACCAAATATAATCCTCTCGTCGAAGTTTTTGGCGAAAGACTTAAAACGCTAGACAGACCCAATATGCTTGCCCGTGCAAAAAAAGCCATTGACACGCTGGGCGTGGCGCTGGACCCTGATACACTCATCAGTGAAATGCCTGTCGGTCATAAGCAGTTCACGGAAATTGCGCGAGAAATCGACCGCAAAAAGACCCGCCTTCTGGTCCTTGATGAGCCAACGGCGGTACTTGCAGAATCAGAGGCAACTGTGCTGATCGACGCACTGAAAAAATTATCCGCGCAGGGTATCTCTATAATCTTCATATCCCACAGGCTGCAGGAGATAATTAACCTCTGCGACAAACTTATCGTCCTCCGCGACGGTAAGGTCATTCAGGAGGCAAAAACGGCTGAGACAAACGTAAGGCAGATCGCCAGCTGGATGGTCGGCAGACAGGTTGCAGTTGAAACAGAAGCGGTCTGTGAGAGAGATCATGAGAAAACAGAAGAAGTCATCCTTAAGACTGAACATCTTTGGGTCGATATGCCGGGAGAGACTGTCAGAGATGTCTCGCTAGAGGTATACCGCGGTGAGATTTTTGGGCTCGGAGGACTGGCGGGGCAGGGCAAGGTCGGCATATCGAACGGTATAATGGGACTTTATGTCTCAGGCGGCAAGGTCTTCCTGAGAGGAAAAGAAATCAAGCTCAACGATCCCCATGCGTCACTTAAAGAAGGGATGGCCTTTGTCTCGGAGGACCGCCGCGGCGTAGGGCTGCTGCTTGAAGAAGGGATCGACTGGAACATTACCTTTACAGCTCTTCAGGTACAGGAAAAATTTGTCAAAAATATGTTTGGAGGCCTTGTTAAATGGCGCGACGACAAGGCAATTGAGGAATGCACGATGGAATATATAAAAGCTTTGGAGATCCGCTGTACCGGCCCTAAACAGAGGGCGGTCGAACTTTCAGGAGGCAATCAGCAGAAGGTATGCCTTGCAAAGGCATTTACGGTCGCGCCTGAGATACTTTTTGTCTCTGAGCCGACGCGCGGCATAGACGTAGGTGCTAAAAAGCTTGTCCTGGATACGCTGCGCAGGGTAAATAAAGAGACAGGGACCACAATAATAATGACCTCTTCCGAACTTGAAGAGCTCAGGTCTGTGTGCGACAGAATAGCAATAATCAATGAAGGAAAAGTCTCGGGTATTTTGCCCGCCAAGTGTCCGGCGGAAGAATTTGGACTCCTTATGCTCGGACATGTCGCGGAAGTGCCCGCAGCTGAAATTTATGCAGAGAGCAGCAGGTGAACAGGATGAAAGATAAAATTCTGGCATTTATTGAAAACGCCGGATGGCCCAGGATCATAATAGCCCTCTTTCTTTTCTCTCTTTTTATTGCGGCGCCGTTTGTCGGAGTCCGCATAGACGCGTCGCTTTCGGATACACTTGTGCGTGTCGGGATGAACGGAATTCTAGTGCTTGCCATGGTACCCATGGTCCAGTCCGGATGCGGCCTCAATTTTGGATTGCCTCTTGGTATTATTGCAGGTCTTCTCGGGGCTGTGACATCCATCCAGATCGGAATCAGAGGCGGGATCGGTTTCCTTATCGCTATGGGGATTGCGGTCCCGCTTGCTGTTGTTCTCGGCTGGCTTTATGGTCAGCTGCTGAACAGGGTAAAGGGCGACGAGATGATGATAGCCACATATGTAGGCTTTTCTTCCGTTGCTCTTATGTGTATGGCGTGGCTGCTTCTCCCCTATACCAGCCCTACAATGATATGGGGCTACGGCGGTTCGGGACTCAGGACTACAATCAGCACAGAGGGCTTCTGGATCAACGTTCTCAGTAAGAACCTGCATATACAGATAGGCGAGTTCTTCTATGTTCCTATAGGTATGTTCCTCTTCTTCGCTTTTATGGTATTTCTGGTCTGGGCCTTCTTCCGGACAAAGACGGGAACTGCCGTTACCGCTGTCGGCTCGAATCCTGAATTTGCGAGAGCATCCGGTATAGATGTGGATAAAATGCGCACAATATCTGTTATCCTGTCTACAGTGCTTGGTGCAATTGGCATTCTTGTGTATGAACAGAGCTTCGGTTTCATCCAGCTCTACATGGGGCCTTTCTACATGGCCTTCCCTGCGGTTGCCGCAATACTTCTGGGCGGCGCGTCCGTGAACAAGGCATCGATGGTCAACGTCGTGGTCGGCGCGTTTCTTTTTCAGGGTATACTGACAATGACGCCGTCGGTAATCAACAGCGTAATGCAGACAGACATGTCTGAGGTCATAAGGATAATAGTCAGTAACGGCATGATACTCTATGCCCTTACGAGGAAAGTGATGGTGAAACGCTGATGGCAGACAAAAAGAAGGGCTCGATGAGCCTCAAGGATATACTTGCCAATAACGCGGTCCCTATAATATTCATCGCCCTTTCCGTACTGGCTATCCCTATATCCGGATTCTCGGGAACATATCTTATACAGGAAATGCTCACGCGCCTGGCCAGAAACTCTTTTCTGGTACTTTCCCTGCTGATCCCTATCCTTGCAGGGATGGGTCTCAACTTTGGTATGGTGCTCGGCGCAATGGCCGGTCAGATCGGACTGATATTCGTAACTGACTGGGCTATCGCAGGAGTCCCGGGCATGATGCTTGCGGCGCTTATTGGAATGCCGATTGCAATTCTCCTGGGTTATATATGCGGAGCTGTCCTTAACAAGGCAAAGGGACGGGAGATGGTAACATCATATATCCTCGGTTTCTTTGTCAACGGGGTCTATCAGCTGATCGTGCTTTACACAATGGGGCGCATGATACCCGTACATAATCCGCAGCTGGTCCTCTCACGCGGATATGGCATACGCAACGCGATAAACCTGACTGGACTCAGACATGTTCTTGACAATCTTATCCCTTTGAAAATAGCGACGATAGATGTCCCTGTAGCCACATTTATATTTATAGGGATTTTCTGCATCTTCATCGTGTGGTTTCGCCGCACAAAGCTCGGTCAGGACATGCGGGCCCTCGGTCAGGACATGAAAGTTGCAGAGGAAGCCGGTATACCGGTCGAGCGCACAAGGATCATCGCGATCATAATCTCTACGGTTCTGGCATGCTTTGGACAGATAATATTCCTTCAGAACATAGGGACGATGAATACCTACAACAGCCATGACCAGGCGGGGATGTTTGCGATTGCTGCGCTTCTTATCGGCGGAGCCTCTGTAAGCCGTGCCACGATAACAAACGTTTTTGTCGGCGTAACGCTCTTCCACCTTATGTTTGTCGTATCCCCTATGGCAGGCAAAGAACTTATCGGTCAGGCACAGCTTGGCGAATATTTCCGGGTTTTTGTGTCATACGGCATCATAGCCCTTGCGCTGGTGCTTCATGCCTGGAGGCGCATGCGCGACAGGGCTGAGGCTCGGCGGAGCCTAAGAGGAGAATAGGCCATGACATTTAAAAACGTAAATAGGAAACGCCTTGTCATTCGTCTGATATTAATTATTCTGCTTGTTGTACTTGGTTTCGGCCTGTATTATATAGGCAAGGAGCATGAGGTGCTGCTCGACAATAAGACCGTTGATATTGGCGGAAAAAGCTATGAAGCCGCAAAATTCATGGTTGTCACTGTTGATGGGAAAGAAGATAAATCAATAGAGCTTTACGCAGATGACCGGGATGTGGTCAAAGTCAGCGGACCAAGCCATAAAATTAAAGTTGACATTGTGAACGAAGATACGGAACAAGTGATAAAATCTGTTGAGCGCTCCTTCAATTTCGGCACAGATCCGAAGGTTATGATTTCGTTGCCGGCGCTTGCCGAGGATGCCCCTGATGTTTACCTCCCGCTGCCGGCTGCCTATGACCCGGATGCAGTTTCAGAAGTGGCGCCGTCTCCTCCTGCGGAAGAAGCGCCAAAAACAGAGATACCAGCCATAGTAGAATAATAACTGTCCCGCCGAAAACATATACTGATGATCGCAAAAAAATGTCCCCGGAGTGATTCACTCCGGGGACATTAATGAAACAGGATAATATCTGTAAAATTGGCGGGCTCGGCCGGAGTTGAACCGGCGACCTACGGCTTAGGAGGCCGTCGCTCTATCCTACTGAGCTACGAGTCCGCATCACACAAACACTAGTCTAACACGTAACAGCAGGTTCTTGCAACTGTTTTCCGGAGAGATTTTTTTGCACTTATATTCCCGAGATAACACAAAGTTATTTTTGCCCTAGCCCTATATCGATGTTGTTTTCTATTGAGCTGATGTTTGCACTAAGAAAACCTCTTAAATATTGCCTGAAACAGCCTTTCGCAATTTTTACCATCGTTATATGCAAACGCAAACTTCTTCATCTCATCCATTTTATCTTGAAACCGTTCAGTTGAAAAATTATTCTCTACAAAAAAACGGACCCAGAAAGCGGCATCCTCTGCGTTATACGCTACAGGCCCAAACAGGTCTTTTTTTAGGTCGATATAAGATCCGGTATGCTGAAGATATTCGTCAATGTCAAACTGGTAAAAAAGAACAGGTTTATCTATAAATAGAAAATCCCAGCAGACGCTTGAGTAATCCGTGATCAGGAGTGAGCTTTTCAGCATGGTTTCAAGCAAGTCGTTTTCCTGATCCAGAATGCTGATGTTTTGAAGAGAAAAAGTCTGTTTAAATTCAGCAAAAAATTCTCTCATCCACATGTGGATGTATATTTTCATATTGATGCCATGCCTGCCCAGGTAGCTATCCAAACCTGATTCAGCGATAAAAGCAGTTATCTGTACTAAAAAATGACTGCCGCGTAATGTTGTTTTGTCTGCGTTCCAGCTTCGCCATGTCGGCATAAAGAGAATTGTGTTTTTTTGGGCAATTATATTTTTCCTTTGATAAAAAAGTCTGTCATGACGAGGAAGACCGGTTAGCGCAATTTTTTCTTTGGGGATCCCCCATTCCTGATTCTTGATGCGGGCTTCCTCAGCTGAGCTTGCTACGACAATATCTGCATACGTAGCATATGAGATGATGGGAGCACCGGCGGCGGACCCAGATTTTGTTTTCTTTAAAGCCGCTATCCCATGCGTAAGCATAACATCGACGGTCTCTTTCCCGAATTCGCTTTTTCTATAATCTGTCACATCGTAGCGGCCGTGGGAACAGATAATGACATTTGCAATTAGAGTCATAACATTTGCATGAAAACTCTCCTTTATTAAGACACGATCAAACGGAGGAACACTGTACCCTTTTTTTGCATGATCATGATATGCATCTGCTCGTATTACCCAATATGAATCGATTTCAGGGTGATTGGAAAGCATATATTCGAAGAAAATCGCAGAGTTATCTTTGTAGTCTCTTCCTCCAAAGGCTCCGAAAATGAAAATACGTCGTTTCCCGCGTAATTTTTCGCGGCCCCAGAACCTAACCCATAGTTTTGCAAATATATGATTAAATGGACAAAGCAATTTCCTCCAGAGTCGCGGAAGAATCAAGGATGGATTATGCGAATATTTGTTAAACTCCGCTCTTATGCTCATTAAGTAAAGTCCTTTCTTGCATGGAATATTGCTCAGACTGGATCAGCATACCGGCCTTCGAGTCAAGAGGATAAACTCTTATGGCCGCATTTTTATATGCTTTCACGCCTATAACTTTCCGTAAGCTTATGGAACAGCTCGAGGTTATTAACAGCATCACCGTGTGCTATGCCAACCATTACATGGCTGTCATTCCGGTCAAAGAGCATTGTCTGATATATCAGGCATTTTTGCGCATCTTCAGCGTATGCGACAAGTTCAACGCCAAAAAGACCATCTATTGAAACTTCCCTCTCAGAGACAATATCGAGACTTTCCCCTTTATCTATCAACTTAAAGCGCTCTTTAGCAAAGTCGATTCGTTTATTTGGCATGAGCTGTCTGCAGGGAGACCTTGATATGACAAATATAGCCCCGTCGGCGCTCTTAGTGGGAAGTTCGCCGTCTTTTGTGTAGACGAGGGCATCCTGTTGGATGGTTGCGAGACGGAATGGGGTCCCGTCTGCATTGATATTGAGGAGAGGAGATGTCTGTTGGGGTTCACAATTGCCTTTGTCCCAGCAGACGGATTTCAGCATTTTGAGGACTGCTTCGCCGCGCGCCTGATTTTTTGAATCGTAGAGTCCGTTTATCATCCATGTCTCGCTGTCCCGGTCAATTACAAGTATCCATTTGCCCATGACTGCGTTATTATCCTTCTGAAAAGCCTTTATAAGCATCGCACGGGAACCATTCCAGATAAATTCTGAGCGCAGTTTTATTTCCATGCCGGCTTTTTTAAGGTTATTACCGTTGAACTCATCAACAAGAGTCTCATAGGGAACGCGAAGCTGTGACGCCTCAAGAGATATCTTTTTTGTTTTATCTGCACAGCCGGAATCAGTCTTAAAAAGGTTGACCCCCGCTACGGGCTTTATATAGACAGGGATATCAAAGACGCCTATGTGCGCGGCCGTCTTGTCTGTATTGATTTCCATGGGTTTTTCCGCGCAAAATACCGCGGATGCAGAGATGAACATGATGCTTGCTGCAAGCATCACAGCGGCAGATCTCTTTGTTGGCATGAGCTAGATACCGTTGTCTTCTGACTCTGTATCCGGCGAAACAGGATTCTCTTCTGTCAGGCCCGGTATATTGGGAACGCCTGGAGCTATTTTCTTGAAAAGGTCAAGGAAGAAGCCCTTTACCATTCCTGTCTGCTTCTCTTTTACCAGATTGTCGGCATAATGCAGGGATTCCTGGGTATTTATGGCACGCAGGGCGCTGATTTGTTTATCCGCAGCCTCGTAATCCTTGGCTCGTATGCATAGGAGTCCCAGAGTATGGCGTGATTCTGCATCATTTGGGTCCAGCTTTACAGCCAGTTCATAATACTTCCGGGCTGAGTCATAATCTTCAAGGCCGATGGAGCTCCGGGCAAGACCATTGATAACCCGCCTGTCTGGCCTGAGGCTGAATTTGTCTGCCTTCTTAAATGCTTCAAATGCTTCCGCATAATTTTTTGACGCAAGCTGGGACTCTCCCTCGGCAATGTTCCTTTCCCGTATCGTTCCCATCACAAAGAACGCAGTCCCGCAGAGAAGCACGATTGCAAGGAGGACTATAAGAACAGTCATAAATTTCCCAATGTGTTTTTTCATGTCCTTCACCTTCTGTAATCAGATTTTGGTTTCCGACAGCCGCGAGTTCCAGTTGTATCTGACGAGCCTCATCATGCCGTTAGTGTGCAGAAGAAGGTGCAGCCCGCAGAAATCCATAAGGAAAAAGAAGAGGTCGTTTAGTTTGAAGCCGAAATAGTGACACATCAAAGTCCATATTACACCGCCGTGTGCAACAACAAGAATGTCCCCTGACGGACATCTTGTCAGGATATCTTCAAAAGCCGGGACAGTGCGTTTCTGAAGATCTATAAAGCTTTCCCCCTCAGGCGGCGCTATGCTGTCAAAGGAACACCCCCGCGCCTCATAAAGTTCATCCCATGTTTCACGCACTTCGTCAAAACTCCTGCCCTCCCAGTCGCCCAAATTTATCTCACGAAGACCGGGGATTTGGGTTATTTCAGCCTTGCGGTCAGG
>JAJFTP010000007.1 GCA_021372895.1 Synergistaceae bacterium | reverse complement strand
AACGGTAGAATATCGGTTCGCCGTCATCAAACCACATCGCTGACGAGCCCTCGTCGTCACACCAGACTACTATACCGGAGCCGTTGACTTCGGAGACAAAGGCAATAGGGGCAGGCCAGAAGACAGCACCGGTGCCGATCCTGGATTCCCATTCCGCTATCTCAGATTTCGCAGCTAACCATGCAACGCCCTTTGTAAGATCTGATGCCTGTTCTGTAACCTGAGGGACAAGTATAAGAGAAGTATCACTGTTTCCCAGTACAGGGCGTAAATTTAGCGTCAATGCATCGCGGATACTGCCCTTTTTTCCGAAAGGGAATGAGAATGGATAGGATACAAGTGTTTTAAACGGAATGAGGACTATGGGAGTCTCATTGGAGACATAAGGCTCCGTTCTTACATTTTCAATAGATGACAGCGGATAGATACGGAATTTTCTCACGACCTTTGGACGGTCGTGAGATTTCAAATTGGGATCCATCTCTTTCTCCGCTCCTCTGTTCAGCCACATGCCGGTCTATTCCTCCCAACGCACGATCCTGCAGAAAGATCCGCTGCGCTGCAGTATTATTCTGTAGTTACGCTCCCGTTTTGCGCCATCTGAAACCCTCATGCTCAAACGAAAAAACATGCTCTCAAATCCGAGTATATTTGCCAGCTTTGTGACTGCAGCATCCGAAAAACCAGGGACTTTCCTTAGATCTTCCAGACTCCTCATCGGAGAGAGCATTCTTGCGGCGACAAGGTTCCTTGCCCTCTCAAGTCCGATCCTTTCGTCCAGTACGGCAATGACCTCCGCCGGTGCCACATTTATATTTATCTTCTCTTTGCCGTAAACGGTAACGTACATTCCCAATCCGCCGGAGTTATTATCTGTTCCCCACAGTATACCATTGTTCATTTCGGTAAGGAGTTTAAATTCCGTCAGGTCTGAGACAAGCCTGTCTATGTTCGCTTCACGCTCGCTGCCTCCAAGCTTCTGCCTGTTGTCGCTGTCCATGAAGTCAAGCACAATTGTTCCAAGTTCAGGTTTATTGAGATATTCCCATATTCTCTTCCAGGCTGACTCATATTCGGTACGGACTGTAACTCCGTCCGGCAGGAATAATCCCGGTATCGGTATTTTATCATCCAGAGGCCGGATATTTACGCCTATATCAAAATCTCCGAGCTTTATTTTAATTATCCCGCCCGGCATATATTGAAGTTCAGTATAGCTGTCATAACCGTTTTTGTCTTCTCCGATCCTTGCTGCTATGATCGAACAGGCTATATCAGCCGCACTGCGGGCCTGAAGGATGAACCGGGCGGATTCCACACGCCGCATCTCATTTCTGGCATACCAAGCAAATGCTGTCGCGGCAGTCAGCAGAAGCGTGACTGAAAGCAGGACCGATATTAGTATAAACCCGGCGTTAGTGGCGTATAGCCGGGAACCACTCTTCATAGACATGCTTCTTTCCCTTTATTGTGATCCCAATTTTCAATGCCTCAGGAACGGATCCTTCATAGTCTTGGACCCAGTCGGTTCCGGACCATACTGATATCCGCATCCCTTCTGCATCCGGCAGGACCATCCTGCCATCTTCGGCTTTCAGCTTGTCGGAGTCAAACTTTATCGGATCCTCTGAGGAAGTGATCAACGAGCGGGAGGCCGCGATAAGGCCTTTTGAGAAAAGCTCCCCTGATAAATTGGGATCCGACTTCACACCCTCCAGTATCCATCTGTAAAGTCCGCCTTTCTTATTGTCTAAAGCAGAACCGGTCAGCACTCTGTAGACGACGAGAGAGACAATGCCACCCTCCCGCACAGGTGATGCAGACCATATCAGAAGTCTGTCGTCTTCCTGGACTGTAAGTCCGCCATTGTGTATTGTACGCAAAGGAGCAAAGGATGGATTTTCAACGGCGCCGCGCACATCAGCGAATATATTTTCAACTGCGGCACGTTCTTTTATGCGCGCCCCCCACTGTTTTTGCGTATCTTTCAGTGATTCTACCGTAAAAACCAGAGGAGCAAGCGCCGTTGCAGCTATTATTCCAACAAGCGCTACGGCCAGCATTATCTCTATAAGGGTAAACCCCGGGTATATGCGCTTTTTCATCAGGGAGCAGATTTGCCCCCCGGGGATATCTGGAATCTGTCCGGACTCAGATACGGAACAAGCAAACGCAGTAAACTCTGGTTGCCAGTCTGCTGTGCAAGACTCACCAGCTCCATGAGCTGTTTTGCCTTAGGCCTGATCGTGAAGGATTTATAAAGCTGATCTATGCCCCTGTCCAAGTCTTCCGGCCTGTTTGTAGCCCTGGCTATGGCAAGCAAATGGTAGGCATATTGTTCCTCTGCGTCATCCCGCGTCATCGGAAACCTTTTTGCCTTGCCTATCAAATATCCCTGAAGCTCGGCATCGTTAGTCATGGCAGCTCTTTTCAGGTACTGATCCCCGCAAAGTCCGGACCACAGGAAGACAATTCCCGCACAGGCTGTTGCTGCAATAAAGAAGCCAACTGCCCTGTATACCGACGAGTGCCTGATCTCGGACCATTTGTAGCTTAGAGGCAGTATATCCCTGTTTGCCATTGCGAAAGCGAATGAAAGCCACAGCGCATCCTCTATCCTGTGGAAGGGCCTGCTGAATATGGCGTCAAACCATATAAGGAAAAGCATTGAACATGCCCAGACTGCTTCTGATGAAAGTTTTTTTCTGTGGATCATAGCCTTGGCAAGGTTCCATATCCACCATATTCCGGTCAGCAAAAGCAGAAGACCGCCAAATATGCCAAATTCCGCAAGCCACTGGATATATTCGTTGTGCGCCCAATAGGTGTACTGCCATTTTGTTTTCGGGTATTTCTGCAGGACTATGCGCTGTCCGTCAAGGTAGTGCCACTTAAACTGCCCTATGCCGACTCCCTGAAGCGGCTGTGACTTGAATACAGCCCAGCTTGTCCTCCATATATCTGTGCGGTTCCCAAATGTTGACGTATTCTCCAACATGTCGGATATTTTACTTACAAGGTCGGAAGAACGCCCGATGCCGGCAATTTTACCTGCGGCAAGCGTCACGAAGAACATTATGAGAATAACGGACAGGATCTGCGCCACCCTTTTCAGCATAGATCTATCCTGTGTTCTCAATACTATCAGACCAAGCGCCGCGGTTCCGACAAGAAGGGACAAGATGCCGCCGCGCGTCGTAGAGTTCCAGAGCCCCCATGCATTTACGGCAAGCAAAAACAAGTTTGCCGACTGCATCCAGAATTTCCTGCCCCCATGCCCTTCCTCACTCCCAAAGGCTACATGCAGATATATTCCGTTCATAAGCGCCATGGCCATCCAGAGCCCGAACATCTCCTGCTGTCCTGTGTTGCCGATGTAGTTGCCTGGGACATTCATTATGAATGGGAATGGCCCGTTGAGGCCTCGAATGAGGAGTTCGGCAAAGACGACGTTTATCGCCGCGTTGATATTTGCGGACCAGAGTATAACTTTATGAAAGCCGCTGTCGCGGAAGAGATTGAATGTGAATATATAAGCCGCTGCGAGGGTCGCGAAGAAGAACCATTCCTTCATGTATGTCGACTTCGAAGAGATGTCGACCCACAAAGGCTGGGCTGATATATAGCCCAGCATCAGCAGCCATATGAGTCCGAAGAGGTCCAGCTTGAACGGGATGCGTCCCGGTCCGAAGAGGAACAGCCTCGCACCGCCGACCAGAGAGATCAGCGCTATAGGCACCATAGCGAATACCCATTTCATGATGTGAAGCGTGTCAAACCATCCTGTGCCGGAAAAGACGAGATTGGGCAGCGCAAGTGAGATAAAAATCAGACAGTAAAAAAACACTTCCGGAACAAGCGGCTTAGGATCCCTGTTTTGGGAGAAACCCTCACCTGATCCGCCGGTGTGCGCCTTTGTATCGATCTTTTGATCATTTTTCGCTGAAGGTCCCTTTGCCATCGGAAGGTCTCCTTTGTAAAAACTGTGCGTCTTCTTCAATAAAGATCATCCTGCCTTGTTTTCATTCCATTTTTAAAAAACAATGTTACACGCTAATAGCCTCTGATCTTATCCTCAAAGCGCGCATACTCCCTGAAAAAGATAAGCTCGACTTTGCCGGTCGGCCCGTTCCTGTTCTTTGAAACTATGACCTCCGACGTCGGGTCGACGGACTCACCCTCCTGTGCATAATATGCCTCACGATACAGAAATATTACCATGTCTGCATCCTGCTCTATAGCACCGCTGTCGCGAAGGTCGGATAGCTGCGGTTTCTTGCTGCCGCCGCGTTTCTCAACATCACGTGAAAGCTGTGAAAGCGCCAGCACAGGAACCTTGAACTCACGTGCGATCGCCTTCAATGCACGGGATATCTCTGAGACTTCCTGCTGACGGTTCTCACTCTTTCGTGCGATATTCATCAACTGAAGATAATCAAGCACAACGAGACCCTTTCCGGGTTTCTGCCTGGCAAAGAAACGCCGGCACCTTCCGCGCAGATCCAGCGTGCTAAGCGTTGAGCTGTCATCAATATAGATAGGGCTTTTAGCCAGCCTTTCTGCAGCGCGCGACAGAGAGTTCCATTGTTCGTTCTGAAGGTTCTTCGACTCAAAAATCTGCCTGAGGTTTACCCTCGACTCAGAGGAGAGCATGCGCTGCGCTATCTGTTCCGCAGACATTTCAAGGCTGAAAATCAGAATGGGGACATCCTCCTGAAGAGCCGCATGCTGTGCAACGTTAAGCGCAAATGCTGTTTTTCCCATAGACGGCCTGGCTGCAAGGATATATAGCCCACCGGGCTGAAGTCCGCCAGACATTTTGTCGAAATCCTTGAACCCTGTCGGTACGCCTGTAATCGTAAGCCCTTCAAGGAGACGTTTTTCTATGCCGGATATAGCTGATTTTACGACTTCATTAGCACGCCTTACATTTGACGAACGTCCTGATCTGGCTATCTCAAAGACCCTCTGCTCTGCGGTTTCAAGTGCCTCGTCAATTGCAAGTTCATCCGAGAACCCCATCTTAGCGATATCGTTTCCGACTGTTATAAGACTGCGGTGCACCGACTTATCCCTGACAATCCCGACGTGATATTCAACATTGGCGGTAGTAGTCACGGCATCGAGCAGCGCGGCTATAAACGGGAGGCCGCCGATGCGCTCCTCAAGCCCTAGCCTGCTGACCTCTTCCCTGAACGTAAGCGAATCGACGGCCATGTTTTTTTCTGCCATCCTCGCAATGATCTCAAACGCGCTGCGATGCCTCGGATCATAAAAGTCTTCGGCAATAAGGCTTTCTGTGACGATCAGCAGGGCATCCCTTTCAAGCAGGCACGCACCAAGAACGGAACGTTCTGCCTCAAGATTGAACGGTGGGATCCTGTCCGCGCCGGTGCCTGTGTTCAAAGTTACTCCGACTCCACTTTAAGTGTCATTTGAACTTCTACGCCGGTGTAAAGTCTTACCTTAAAAAGATAGCTGCCAGTTTGCTTTACCTGGTCATCAAGCCTGATATCCTTCTTATCAACAGATATACCATACTGGGAAGAGACGGCCTCGGCAATCTGGGCCGTTGTCACACTCCCGAAGAGCTTGCCCCCTTCTCCTGCGTTTACCTTGATCACGATCACCTTCCCGCTCAGCTTCTTCTTTGCTTCCTCAGCCAGACTCAGTTTTTTATCGTCCTTTACTTTCTGTGCCTTCGTGCGTTCCTGCATTTCACGAATCTTACCGGGGGTCGCCTCTTCGGCAAGCCCGCGCGCGATAAGGTAGTTGCGGCCATAGCCATCGGAGACCTCCAGGAGTTCACCCTTGCGGCCTATCTTATTTACATCCTGCTTAAGAATAATTTTCATTCTCTATTTCCTCCTTATACGATTTCGTAAATCGTACCAGATATCGAATATGCCGACCATTGATAAAATATATGAGACTGGCGGGAAAAATAGACAGAAGACGGCTATGACCGTCTTAAGCGCGCGATGGATACCCCTTCGTGTCATATAGTACCAGCACAGCGATATCCCTTCGACCATAAATATCCCGCGAAGCACCTCCATGAGGTTTGCCGAGATTACAACGAACACCCTGTTATCAGGGAATGATTTGCTCGCAAAGTCCAATATAAGCGCGGCAAGCAGCGCCCAGAAAATATTTTTGGGAAAACGCCATATTCCGAACGGAGGCAGTTTTACAAGTTTTTCAGAGCCAAGTTTCTTTAGAACAAACGAGACAACGGCGTAAGTCGCAAACGTATCGACAGCGGAGAAAAGTATGAGCATCGACGGCATGAGCAGCGAGACTGTCTCTACCATTGCCGAGGCATAACCCTGTATAGCTGTCTGCGACGGGCTCAGCCCGCTTCCTGACAAAGCGGAAGATATACTGTTGACCACGCCAACGGCAGTCTCCGGTGTCATTGCAAACGGATTTACGCCGGTAATTCTGGTAAATACGATCATCAATATTACTTTTACGGTTATAGATGCCGTAAGCGCGGCCAGTATAAAATCTATACCGTTCTTCGCCTTTTTAGATATCACACCGAAAGCAATACCTATCAGTCCGAAGGTAAAGACATACATAAAAGCCGGGACCGGACCGGAGATCACATATACTATGACAGAACCAAGAAGTGCGCCTGTCAGCGCCTCCTTTAAGCCCTGTCTCCGGAGCAGCAGCATAAACGGCGCAGGCGCAACAAGCACAACCAGAGGCGCCGCAAGGGCGACCAAGATCCCGACTGTAAACATGAGCACACTGAGAAGTATCCAGAAGATCCACTCGAAAATTATTTTGCTCCTCACACGTCAACCCCCGACCATATGGATAAAAAAAGTAAAAAAAGAGAGAGCCGGAACGGCCCTCCCTCCATTATAACAGTTATGCCTGAAAAATTTAATCGGATGTGAAAGGCAGCAGCGCTATGATCCTTGCGCGTTTGATCGCTCTCGTAAGCTGGCGCTGATGCTTCGCACAAGTGCCGGTCACACGGCGCGGAACTATCTTGCCGCGCTCGGTTATGTATTTCTTGAGTTTTTCAATTTCTTTGTAATCGACATGCGCAATTTTTTCGACACAGAAATGACAAACCTTTGGCCGACGCTTGCGGCGTTTGCGGTTGAATGCATTCTCCATTTAAGACTACACCTCTTCCTAGAACGGTATCTCCACGTCTCCCGGCCCCTCAGAGCCGCTGATCTCGGAAAAATCGAGGGGGAATTCATCTTCGAATCCCTCTTCTTCGCGCAGGCTGCCCATATCTCCGCCCAATACCGCATCCGACATCTGCTGTTTTGGATGGTTCTGCTGCACTGCGGCGTGTGAAGAAGAATAATCTGAAGTTCCCTCGTCTTCCCTGCGGCCTGAGCCCAGAAGAACGATGTTTTCTGCAACGACTTCCGTAACCCAGCGGTGCTGCCCTGTCTTAACATCGTCGAAATCGCGGACGCTTATGCGCCCTTCGACTAGTACCGGCCGCCCCTTCTTCAGATAGCGCTCACAGATATCTGCAGAAAATCCCCAAGCCACTACGCTGACGAAGTCAGTATGGTTCTGGAGCTCGCCGGTCGCCTTGTTCTTCCATTGGCGGCCGATTGCAACTGTTATGCGCGCAACCTTCTGTTTGCTGGGTGTAAACCTTACATCAGGATCTTTCGCGAGGTTGCCCATCAGGACAACTCTGTTATAGCCCCTTGACATAACGGCCTACTTCTCGTCCAGGTTAACGACCATGTGCCGTATCACCTGGGTTTTGAGACTCAGAAGACGTTCCATTTCCTTGACCTGCGCGGGGTCGAGCTTGAACGTATAAAGAACGTAAAAGCCCTCGAGCTGTTTTTCGATGGGATAAGCAAAACGTTTCCTGCCCCAGAGGTCCACCTTCTCAACCTCTGCACCCAAACCGCGCGCGACCTCGGCTAATTCCTCGGATACCATCTTATGATCCTCAAGATCCGCCTGAAGAATAACTACCATTTCGTAAGATCGCACGTACTTCACCTCCTCCCTTTGGACTTTGGTCTCTTCCGTACGAAGAGACAGGGACATGCAACTGCGTACTATAACACCTATTAATATCTAGTGCAATACTTCGCCGGACGTTATCTCAATCTTATAAATTTTTTCTCCGGACTGCACAAGGTTGAACTGCTCTCTCGCAAGTCTGGCTATACCTTCCGGGGTGCTGTAATAATCTATCTTGTGATGAAGCTCCTGCTCTTTTCTCTCTTCCGCCACAAGCTCTTCCATCCTTTTGTCAAGCACTTCGGAAAGGTTGTTTACCCTCTCTATCTCCTTGAAAAAGGACGTGAGCAGTACCGCTATAAGAAACGTTACCATCGCAGTAAAAATTATCCACCGCAGTCTGGGGGCCGTCATCTGATATAGAGCACAGAGCGTCTGCAGCGCCTACATCTTCTCGGGAGCAGTGACTCCAAGCAGCCCGAGGACGTTTTTAAGCGTGATCCTTGTCGCTTCAGTCAGCAGCAGGCGAGCCTTCATAACCGGCTCATCCACACCCAACATCCGCTGGCTGTTGTAGAAAGCATGGAACGCTTCGGCAAGTTCGGTAGCATAATAGGCGATGCGGTGAGGCGCCAATTCCCCTGCGGCCCTCGCGACCTCCTCAGGAAGGCGCGATATAGCCTTGGCAAGGTTTATCTCCGTGGGATCAGACAACAGAGATACATCGAGCTCATCCATGGAAGGGATCCCTATGCCGCGTTCCGAAAGCTCACGGTAGATGCTGCATATACGGGCATGCGCATACTGAACGTAAAAGACCGGGTTCTCAGACGTAGCCTTTTTTGCCAGCTCAAGGTCGAAGTCCAGAGTGCTGTCGCAGCGCCTCATGACAAAGAAGAACCTTGTTGCATCTACTCCTACCTCGTCAATAATCTCCCTGAGCGTGATTATAGTTCCCGCGCGCTTCGACATCTGTACCGGCTTGCCGTCGCGCAACAGATTCACCATCTGTATCAGCAGGACTTCAAGCGCGTCATCCGGATAACCGAATGCCTTGTTTACAGATTTGATGCGCGGTACATATCCATGATGGTCCGCACCCCAGACATAGATGAGTTTTTCAAAGTTTCTGTCATATTTATTCTTGAGGTATGCGACATCAGATGTGAAATATGTCGGCATGCCGTTGGTGCGTATAAGGACACGGTCTTTGTCGTCACCGAAGAGTGTAGAACGGAACCAGAGAGCCCCGTCCTGCTCATAGGCGTAATCTCTCTTCTTAAGCGTTTCCATGGCAGGATCGACCATCTTATTGTCGTAAAGCGACTGCTCCGAGAACCAGACATCAAATGTAACGCCAAAGTCCTCGAGGTCTTTTTTTATCATATCGATGACGATCTTGCCTGTCTCGACTGAAAAAAACTCCAGCGTCTCATCAAGCGGCTTATCAGCAAGAGTAGCTCCATACTTTTCCACGAATATCTGCGCTATGTCGGCCATGTATTCTCCGTGATAGCCGTCCTCAGGCATCTGCGCTTCATCGCCGCGGCCTAAAGCCTCAAAATAGCGCGATTGGGCAGACTTGCCGAGCAGCTCCATCTGAAGTCCTGCGTCGTTTATGTAATATTCGCGCTCAACTTCCCAACCTGCAAAGTCAAGTATCGATGCGGTTATGTCACCTACGGCCGCCCCGCGGCCATGCCCCATGTGAAGCGGTCCGGTCGGGTTCGCGCTGACGAATTCCACCTGCACCCTGCGTCCCTTGCCGTCATTTACCTTTCCGTAGTTCTCGTCAGCCGTTATTGCAGATCTGATAGTTTCCGTTATCCAGACCGGAGACAGAGAGAAGTTCATAAAACCAGGTCCCGCCACCTCGGCTTTATCCACTATGCCGCCCTTGGGCAGCCTGTCGATTATAGCTGCGGCAAAATCCCTTGGGTTGATGCCAAAGGACTTTGCCAGCTGCATCGCGACATTGGTCGCCCAGTCGCCATGTCCTGCCTGTCTGGGACGCTCCAGACGCACCATAAACCCATCAGGCACCTCACAGCCTATCTCTGCAGCTGCCGAATGCACAGCGTCTTCTACTGCCTGCTTGAGTTCCTCCGTTATGTTCTGCAATTCAAAACACCCCTTTTATGTATAAAAAAATTATTTTCTGAACGGCAAATCCAGAACCGGCCATCTCAGACAGGCGTCCAGCTCTTCCTTAAGCAGCGCGGCAAGCCCTGAATCAACTTTTGTCAATTTAACTGTCCAGGTGCTGTCGGCAAGGAGCTGAGCCTTCTTAGGCCAGTAAATTATTGATTCTTTCAATATGGCCTTGGACCCCTCTCCAAGTTTTTTTACGGGCGGCACTTGAATGAGTTTATACCCACGCGGCATTTTCATACGAACTTTCTGATCTACGGTGAACGGAAAACGGAGAATATAGTCCGAGTTCCTGCCGATCATCTCGCCCACCCTTACCGGTATCCCTCCTGGAAGGCGGAGCAGGAGATTGCCGTTATGCACGATCCCAGGCACACATTTTACGCGAAAGTCAAGTTTATAACCTGTACTCGTAGGCGTGACGGATGTCGGAGTCAGCTCCATGCCTGGGATGGCAAAATCCACCTTGCCGCGCAGAAATCCGCCCAGCCCCTCCTGTGAGGGTATATGCCCGCCGGACATAAGTTCTGTCCATCCGCCGCTTACGTTTATGGAGAGAGTCCCGTCCGCACCACCCGCATCGTTTAGGTCCAGTATCCATAGAAACGCCAGCCTGTGGTCAGAAGCGCTTCCTGAATCTACACTCCTATGCTCGTATTCGCCATTTTTCAAACGATAGAGGTGCGACCCTGCTATGGCCGGAGATGTCATTCCAAAGTCGGAGGTCTGTCCTGCCTGATAAAAGTAGCTCTTGCCACCCGTTGCTGCAAGTTCAAGCACAGGAGATATCCAGATGCTCGATGTTGCAGGGCTGTCCTTGTCAAGCTCTTCGGCGGCCTGCCACCAGACGTAAGACTGCCAGCCGAGTTTTTTAAGCCATTTGTTGAGTATCAGCGTCTGTTCCCATGGAGTCCACGGTCCCCCCGCAGGGATCTGTTCCGTAGACCTCACCCATCCTCTGGGATAGCCTGCAAGCGTCCTGGAAGGGGCTGATATCCACTCCATAAGCTTGATGCCTGTTTTTGCCTTGTCGCCCTTTACAGCAAAGTTCGGCAGCGGTATGGAGGGTATCATTTTTGCTACTTCATCCATTGCACTCAGGCTCTGTGTTATTCCCTTCCGGGAACTGAATGAGAGGCTGGGTCTCTTATATACGACAAAACCTTCGCCATGCCACGGCTCCTGGTTCATTATTGTCCATTTATAACTCTGCACGCCGCCGGATTTGCCTATCACGGGATCTTTGACGTCCCGTGCGATCCAGTAAAGCTCACGCCCCTCGGGTAGCTCGACAAGAAGGTTCTGTTCCCATATAGGAAGCGGACCTGCCATTGCGATCGTCTCATCCACACCATATCTTTTTGATCTGGTCTCCCTTTCAACGAGGACAACGGCACGTCCCACGGCTTCATCAGGAGTCTTTATGACTTTAACTAAAGCACCTCCGTTAAGTCTCTCTTCCTCGATCCTGAGGGTCCCCTCTTTAAGGCCGGTCATCGGGTTGTACCAGGCTGCTTCATCTATTGTGAGCGTACCGTCGGAAGGGACAGGGATCTTTATCTCCTTCCATGGATCAGGTATCCTCTCGCCCATCATTACTATGGTGTTTCGGGTGTTTTCCATAGTTCCGTCCGCAAGCATCCTGTATGTGTTGTCACGCAGCCATACCAGGGCATCCATTCCTGCGAATCCGTCGAGTGACGGGGCTTCCCTGTTGAGTCTGCGGACCTCAGCTGAACTGTCCAGCGCAAAAGATGCGGACGAACCAAGAATGAGGATCAGTACGGCAATACCAAAAACTGCGATTTTCCTGATGCAAACTCTCATAAAAAAACCTCCATGTCTATCTGCCGCAACACTGTTTATATTTTTTCCCGCTGCCGCATGGGCACGGGTCGTTACGACCGACCTTCCGAACATTCACTATCGGCTGCGTCTTCTGAGCCGTTGCAAACGCCCCGGGATTCTCCTCATCATCGCCATAGTTCATCGCTGACGGCATCTCAAGGGCATCGCGGTTTTCCACCCAGCGGCTTCTTTTGTTTTCCTGCTCCCTGTTTACAACGGAGACCTTAAGAGCAAATTCCGTTATTCCCTCGCGAACCTGCACAAGCATGTTCTGGAAGAGGTTAAAGGACTCAAACTGATATTCTATAAGCGGATCCTTCTGACCTATCGCACGCAGACCTATTCCGCGCCTGAGCTCATCCATGGCAAGCAGATGTTCCTTCCAGTTAGTATCCAGCACTTCAAGCAGGATATAACGGTATATCTCCCGAGATACTTCAGGTCCCAGTGTAGCAGTCTTCTGATCGAAACGCTCCCGTATCTCAGCAAGCAGTTTAGGAGCCGCTTCTTCAAGTTCGGATTCCATCTGCACATGCTCTATGTGTCTCGATATGCCGGGCCAGAACAGAGCATTGAGCCTCACGCATACGGACTGAAGGTCAGGCTCTCCCGAACCGGATTTGCTGTCTGCAAAAATCCTGTCGAGCTGAGCTTTGGCTGTGTCCTCGAGGATGCAGAGGGTCCTCCCGATTATATCCTCGTCTTCAAGTATCTCGTTTCTCTCCCTGTAGATGGCTTCCCGCTGCTGGTTCATTACATTGTCATAGGCCAGGAGTTGCTTGCGTATATCAAAATGCATTTCCTCGACTTTTTTCTGTGCGTTCTCTATAGCTCTCGACAGAAGGGGATGCTCTATGCACTCTCCCTCCTCCATGCCCAGTTTTTCCATTATGGACTGGACACGTTCTCCGCCGAAGAGACGGATAAGGTCATCCTCAAGGGATATGTAGAAACGGCTCTCTCCCGGGTCCCCCTGGCGGCCGGAACGTCCTCGCAGCTGATTGTCGATACGCCGCGACTCATGGCGCTCTGTCCCGATTATGCGCAGCCCTCCGGCCTTGATGACCTTTTCATGCTCCTCTGCGCATATCCTGCGCGACTCTTCAAGTGCGCCTGCATAGGTGGCCGGGTCTTTTTTCGGATCAATACCTCGCTTAGTCATTTCTTCACGTGCAAGAAACTCCGGATTGCCGCCCAGTACAATATCGGTCCCGCGTCCAGCCATATTCGTCGCGACTGTAACGGCTCCGAACCTTCCTGCCTGAGCTACTATCGATGCTTCTTTATCGTGTACCTTGGCGTTCAGCACATTGTGCGGGATCTTGCGCGCGCGCAGGAGCCTGCTTACATACTCGGAGTGATCTATGGACGTTGTGCCCAGCAGAACAGGCTGACCAATATTGTGAAACTTAACGACTTCATCAGCCGCGGCGTTATATTTTTCAACAGCAGTCCTATAAATTGAGTCCGGATTGTCTTTTCTGATCATAGGCATGTGCGTCGGAACGACTATGACCTCAAGTCCATATATTTCCTTGAATTCCTCCGCCTCTGTAAGCGCCGTCCCGGTCATACCGGCCAGCTTTTCGTACATGCGGAAATAATTCTGGATCGTGATCGTAGCAAGCGTCTGGTTTTCCCGCCCGACCTTCACACGTTCCTTCGCCTCGATAGCCTGATGCAGTCCGTCCGAGTAGCGACGGCCTATCATAAGGCGACCTGTAAATTCGTCCACAATTATAATCTCCCCGTCCTTGACGACATAGTGGACATCTCGCTGGAAGAGATGGTGTGCCTTGAGCGCCTGGACTATCTTATGCGAGAGAGATGAATTTGCAAAATCGGTGAAAAGATTGGGCAGATTCATGATACGTTCAGCCTTGGATATTCCGGATTCCGTCAGCGCAAGGTTGCGCTCCTTCTCTTCGACCTCGAAGTCGGTCCCTTTTACGAGCTCCCTCGCTACGCGGTCAGCAACGCGGTATGGTTCTGTGTCGTCTTCTGACGGCCCTGAGATTATAAGAGGTGTCCTTGCCTCATCTATCAGAATTGAGTCGACCTCGTCGACTATGCAGTAAAAATGACCGCGCTGGACCTGCTGTTCCTTCTGTATCGCCAGATTGTCGCGCAGGTAATCAAAACCAAATTCGCTGTTAGTCCCGTAAGTGATATCCTTACGGTAAGCCTCAAAACGGTCCTCCTGGCTCATGAACGGGGTTATGACTCCTACAGAGAGCCCCATGCCCTGATAAACAGGTCCCATCCATTCGGCGTCGCGTGATGCGAGGTAATCGTTGACAGTTATTAAATGGACGCCCTTGCCGGCTATCGCGTTGAGCGCAACCGCAAGAGTTGCCACAAGGGTCTTGCCTTCACCCGTCTTCATCTCGGCTATCTTGCCTTCATGAAGTGCAATGCCGCCGATCAGCTGTTCCTTAAAGTGACGAAGCCCGAGTGTTCGAAGCGAAACCTCGCGCACCCGCGCAAAAACTTCTGGAAGTATGTCATCAATAGACTCGCCATTGTCTAAGCGCTCTTTAAAAAACGCCATTGACCCCGCAAGTTCTTCATTTGAAAGTTTTTGTACTTCCGGTTCAAATGAATCTATTATTGCCGCTTTTTCTTCGTAACGTGCTATAGCCCTGTCATTAGGGTCAAGCCCCAGCGCCTTTATAACTCCGCTGAAAAGTCCCACAAATTACTCCACCTTTCGAACAGCACAAAACAACCTGCTGCGCTTACATGCGCTTCCATATAATAATATATTTTGTGATTATATCCTCAATGTGCTCTCGCAGTCAAAGCAATATGGCTTATACACATCACAACAATTACATGGAGTTCTCAGGAAAAGCCCCGCCGCACAGGACAAAAAAAATATATCCTACACCGGATCATCCAATTCGGACCTTCGGATGAATGACCATATATCAAGCCGGTGTTTTAAGCCGCAATCAGGAGTCTGAGTCCTATTGCCCTGCCATCATGAGTGCAAAGACCTTAGCTTCGTTAGCCAGATGTCCTATCTCTGCATATTCGTTCGGCATATGCGCGACATCCGCCTCCTGGCACCATACGACAGCAGGAATGCCTGCCCTGCGGAAGTATGCGGCACAAGTACCTCCTCCGACTCCGCCTACGATCGGCTTTGACGGCAGCACCTGCATGAGCGCGTCGCGAAGCAGCAGGACTATAGGAGCATCGGCGGGCGTCGGGACAGGAGCCTGTTCATTCTGCATAAAACGGTAAGACACCTTAACTCCGCGTTTGTCATGTATCTTTTTGACCTCAGCGTCAATCACCTTGAAAACCGCTTCAAGAGGTATGTTCGGCAGGACCCTGCAGTCAAAGCAAAAAACTTCCCTGCCCGGCACTGTGTTGATGTTTGAGACATTCGCATTACGCCGCGTCGGCTCAAACGTTGAGACAGGAGGGATGAAAATTTTATCCGTGTCGGGAAATGCATTATGCAAAGCTGCGTCAAGAGACACTGAAAATTCGTTGGCTGCGCGGCATGCGTTGTTACCCTGTTCAGGACGGCTTGCATGCACCTGCTCTCCCTCGATCTCAAATTCTATCCAGCATATGCTCTTCTCGGCAACTTCAATAAAATCTCCGGCCTCACTGCCGCCATCCGGCACTATGATAAGGTCGTCCGGTCTGAACAGATCCTGTTTTATAAGGTACTGTATACCGTGGACGCTTCCGACTTCTTCGTCGGCTACGAAACATAGGCATATCTCGTATTGCGGTGTTATGCCAAGCTGTTTGAGCGCGACTGCCGCATAGAGCGACGAGACTAATTCCTGGCAGTTGTCATTAGTGCCGCGTCCGTAAATTTTTCCGTCCTTCACAACCGCCTGGAAGGGATCTGTATGCCATAGAGAACGGTCACCTTCCGGGACAACATCCATGTGCGTGACGATCCAGAGCCGCTTATTTGTCCTGCCGGGGATCCTGACTATGATATTCGGGCGCACACCGTTCCTTGCGGCGGGGTCTTCTGAATTGTGCACCTCGATCTTGCCTAAGCCAAGCTCTTCGAGCTTTTTGATTATAAATTGTGCCTTGCTGTACTCGCCGTCGCCCCCATCCAGCGGAGAGACAGCAGGGATCGCCACAAGCCCGGAAAGCAGTGAGACCATTTCAGGCACAAGGGACTCTGCTGCTTTAAAAATTTTTTCTTTCAACTATATAACCTCCCTATATTCTGTTTACAAACATTAAGATCCCGTACATGCAGTTTAGCCTGCATTCAGTAAAGCAGGTCAATGCACTTGATGAGGTAGTCTCCGCCGGACCATATAGTGAGGAACATCGCTATCCACATTACAACCATACCGCCTGGCAGGTTGAATATAAGCAGGATAATCCCGATGATCTGGCTTACGGTCTTGAGTTTGCCTCCGCGTGACGCGGCGATGACAATGCCCTCCGAAGCCGCGACCATACGAAGTCCTGTGACTATGAACTCGCGTGAGATAATGACTACGACCATCCACGCCGGCACACGATGCAGATCAACGAGCGCGACAAGCACCGCCACGACCATTATCTTATCGGCCAGAGGATCAATGAATTTCCCGAGGTTTGTAACTATCCCTTTCTTTCTGGCTATATAACCATCTGCAGCATCTGTCAGCGAAGCGATAATAAAGACAAGCCCGGCAAGAAGATCCCCGATGCTGACCCCTTCGATGAATCCGAACTGCGTGCGCAGAGTCAGGAAGACCATCACAACAGGAACAAGAAATACCCTGGATATACTGAGCATATTGGGCACATTGAGTACAGACATGACCGTTTCTCCTCCGTCGGACGAAAAATAGAATTTTCCCAGACACTTGTGTAATTCTATACTACTATCGCGTCTTTTGACAGAGGTTCGTCCGGAATAAGAAAAACAATTGTACAACGGAGGCCTGACGTGCAATAGGGACAAGTTGCACTTATTATGCCGCGCTCCAAAAAACGGAGTCCAGACTTAGATCTGGACCCCGTAAATTCGTTTCAGGCTTTAATTCTTTCAAAATAACATTGCCGCGACAGCGATTTATCCTCCGAGATATGCCGCTATAACCCTTGGATCCTTCAAAAGATCCGGCCCTTTCCCTTCGAGCGATATTGTGCCCACCTCAAGGACATAGGCATAGTCCGCGACTTTAAGCGCTCCAAAAGCGTTCTGTTCTACAAGCAAAACTGTTTTGCCCTCTTTGTTTATCTCCATGATGATATTGAAGACTTCTTCTACAAGCAGCGGTGCCAGTCCAAGTGAAGGTTCGTCCATCATTATCAGTTCAGGATCGCTCATGAGTGCCCTGGCCAGCGCCAGCATCTGCTGCTCTCCGCCTGAGAGTGTCCCGCCCAGTTGCCACGAGCGCTCCCTCAGCCTTGGGAAAAGGTTGAAAGATTTTTCTATTGAGGATTCAAGTCCTCCCTTGTCCTTGCGCGTATAGCCGCCAAGCCTCAGGTTCTCAAGCACTGTGAGCTGCGGGAATATACGGCGGCCTTCCGGGCATAGCGCTATTCCGGCCTCCAGTATCTGTTCGGGCTGGAGCCGCATTATATCCCGACCCTTCCATGTTATCATGCCGGCCTTGGTCTTGACCAAACCGGCGACGGATCTGAGTGTGCTGCTTTTACCGGCTCCGTTGGCTCCGATAAGAGTCACTATCCTGCCCATAGGAACTTCCATCGATATGCCGCGTATAGCCTGTATGCCTCCGTATCGCACGGTAAGGTCCTCAATTTTCAACATAAGCTGCGGCCTCCTTCCCAAGGTAGGCTTCTATAACCCTTGGATTAGAGCGGATCTCCGCCGGGGTCCCTTCCGCGATCATAAGACCGTAGTCAAGCACCCTGATCCACTCGGAGATACCCATGACAACCTTCATGTCGTGTTCTATCAGGAATATGGTGAGATGGAATCTGTCCCTTATCTGCCGGATAAAGTCCATAAGTTCCTGACTCTCCTGGGGGTTCATGCCCGCCGCAGGCTCATCAAGCAAAAGCAGTTTTGGCTCCGTAGCAAGAGCTCTGGCTATCTCAAGCCTTCTCTGCGCACCATAGGGAAGCCCTGTCGCGATTTCTGACGCAAGATGGGCAAGTCCTAGAGAGTCCAGCAGACTCATAGATTTCTCCCGTATCTCGCGCTCCTCGCGCCGGAAGCCGGGCAGCATCAGAGGAGCCGCCCACCACGGCGATTTCTGCCTTACCCAGCAGGCAGTCATGACATTCTGGAGAACTGTGCCGCCGGCAAAGAGACGTATATTCTGGAACGTGCGGGCTATGCCGGCCTTACAGACTTCATGCGGCTTCATTCCCGTTATGTCCATGCCCATAAAGAGGACCCTCCCCTCAGTGGGCTTGTAGAATCCGGTTATTATGTTGAAGCAGGTAGTTTTGCCCGCCCCGTTAGGACCTATAAGGCTTGATATCGTCCCATCCTCGATGGTGATATTAAAACCTCCCACTGCAGTAAGACCTCCGAATCTGATTGATACATCCTCTGTCCTGAGGACTGCGTCTGACATCTAGGCGTCCCCCTTCCGGCTGAAACGCTTTGTTATGCTGTTCCAGTTGAACTCATAGCCGCCTATGATGCCCTCTCTGCGGTAAAGTATTATGAAGAGAAGCACCACGGAGAAGATGACCATCCTCATTCCGGGGATACCGACAAGGACAAACGATCCTATAGTTATCGTGTCCTCGACAAAGCGCAGCCATTCCAGCAGCACGGTTATGACAACAGCCCCAGCCATTGAGCCTGTTATTGACCCCAGTCCCCCCATAACTACGATCATCAGGATATTAAAAGTGAGCTGAAAGTTGAACATCTTAGGGTCGATCGTAGTGATAAGGCTGCCCATGAGCGCGCCCCCCACTCCTGCAAAAAAAGCCCCTACGGAGAACGATATCGCCTTGCATTTAAACGTATTTATCCCCATGGCCTTGGCTGCGATCTCATCGTCCCTTATCGCGCGCAGGCAGTTGCCGAAGTTGCTCGACAGCAGTTTGACTATCACATAGAACGTAAGGACACACCAGAAATAGTTCCAGCCAAGGTTTGCGTAGTTGGGGATCCCTTTCAGTCCAAGCGCGCCGTTAGTGATCGGCGTCAGGTTTGTAAACACTACCCTGATGATCTCCGCAAAACCCAGGGTCGCAATACCAAGATAATCCCCGCCCAGGCGAAGGACCGGAAGCGCGATAAGAAGTCCCAGCAGCGCGGCGACAAGACCTCCCGCAAGCACAGAGATGAAGAAGGGTGCGTGCATGACTGAGAACGGCCAGATTATAGGTTCAAGGATGTACATCATTTCCTTCTGAGCCGCAGGCAGGATCAGTATCGCGCTCACGTATGCGCCTATAGCCATGAAACCTGCATGGCCCAGAGAGAACATCCCCGTAAAACCGTAAATCAGGTTCAGGCTGAGGGCAAGGATTGCGTTGACAGCGATGAGGTTGAGTACCTGTATTTTGTAGCCGTCCAGATTTCCCTGAGCCCACCAGAGGAACGCTGCAAGGACTGCGAGCAGAAAAATATTTGATCCTATTTTTTTCGACTTGTTCATTATATTTTGTCCTCAAGCTTTTCGCCCATAAGGCCGGTAGGTTTTACAAACAAAATCAAGATAAGAAGCACAAACGCGAACGCGTCCCTGTAGCCGGAGAGAGCCGGGAAAAATGCGATTATCATGATTTCCATGAAACCCAGGATAAGTCCTCCGATCATAGCCCCCTGAACTGAGCCTATACCGCCGAAGACAGCTGCGATGAAAGCCTTAAACCCGGGGAATACTCCCATAAACGGATGGATCTGCGGGTAGCGGAGAGCCCACATAATGCCAGCTGCAGCCGCAAGCCCGGAACCTATGGCAAACGTCAGGGCGATTATCCTGTCAACCTTGACCCCCATGAGACGGGTCGTCTCAATATCCCTCGATATAGCTCTCATTGCAAGTCCGGGAGGTGTCTTATAGAGCACCCACAACAGACCAGCTACGAGGATAAATGAAATCGCAGGCACAAAAATGGCCAGAGGCAGTATGCGGATGTTGCCGAACTGCATGACCGTTACAAGCATTTCAAGCCTGGGCATAGGTTTAGGTACTCCGGAAAAGAGTACAAGGCTAATATTTTCGATGAAGAAGGATACTCCTATCGCACTTATAAGAGCAGAAATCCTCGGCGCATCACGAAGCGGCCTGTATGCGATGCGGTCAACCATAACCCCTAATGCGGCCGTGGCAGCAATTGACAGAATAACTGCCAACACCCACGGCAGATGGAAAAGTGTTATCCCAAAAAAGACAAAATAGGCGCTGATCATGAAAATATCGCCGTGAGCAAAATTAATGAGCCTCAGGATGCCGTAGACCATCGTATAGCCTATTGCGATGAGCCCGTAAAGGCTGCCCAGAGTCAGCGCATTGAAAGAGTGCTGGATGAACATGTCCAGAGTCATGAGAATTCCCCTCGTTCCTGAAAGGGGGGGAGGGACAGCGCCCCTCCCCTTCAATTTTGGAGTTTAAACCAGATAATTCTTATTTGGGCTCGACAACTGTAAGGAATATACGTTTGCCGTTTTTGATCTGCATTATACCGACAGACTTCTCGGCATCGTGTGATGCGTTGATTGTCGTGTTGCCGGTCACGCCGGCAAAGTTCTTAGTGGCGGCCAGCGCTGCGGTGATTTTTTCCGGGTTGTCGCTCTTTGCGCGCTTAATGGCATCCAGAATGAGCATATAACTGTCATATCCGCATGCCGTAAGTGCGTTTGGCTCTTTTCCAGGGAATGCCTTTCTCCAGTTCTCTGTGAACTTTTTCGCAATAGGACTCATATTGGGCATCTCGGGTGCATATGCAAATGTCGTGTAGCTGAACCCTTCAACTGAATCTCCGCCAATCTTTACGATCTCAGGGTTGTCCATCGCATCGCCGCCGAGGATCTTAAACTTCGCACCGAGTTCCCTTGCCTGGCGCATGATGATCGCGCCCTCGGCAAAGTTCGCCGGTATGTAGAGGATGTCCGGCTTTTTGCTTATGATTTCCGTAAGCTGTGCAGTAAAATCCTGGTCGCCCTTCTGATAGTTGAGCTTTGCAACTATTTTGCCGCCGCGCTTAGTGAAGCTGCGCTCAAAGAAGGAAGCAAGGCCCACGCTGTAGTCCTCTGTAACTTCGATGAGGCACGCCGCTGTCTTGGCTTTCAGTTCCTGTCTGGCAAACTCAGCCGCACCCGAACCCTGGAATGGGTCTATAAAGCAGACACGGAAGACATATTTCTTGCCCTGCGTCACAAGCGGGTTAGTGCAGGAGGTCCCGACCATAGGGATATGGGCTTTCTCGGCAACATCGCCGCCGGCCATAGCAAGCGATGATCCATAGGTCCCGATGATTGCGTTTACCTTCTCTTTTTCAATGAGTCTCTTGACCGCATTGGCCGCCTCAACTTTGTCGCTCTTGTTGTCTACAAAGATGATCTCAACCTTCTTGCCCAGCACTGTAGGAGCTTCTTTGTTTGCAAGTTTCACACCATCAAGCTCAAGTTGCCCGCCGATCGCATTTCCTCCGGTTACCGGAAGATACACTCCGATTCTGACCGTATCCGCGGCCATAGCCATTCCGGCCGTCAAAAGAACGATACAAAAAGCCACTGCGATTTTCTTTCCCAACTTCACTGCAGAACACCTTCTTCTTCTCTGGATTTTTAATACAGGCAATTTATGAAACTTCATAAATGTGGCTATGATTATAGCGTATAGAACTGCCAATTTCATCATGAAATTTTTCAAAATATCATTTTTACCTGTCATTTGAAGAATATTTGAAACATACACAGAAAAAACCCCATAGCAGCAGAGGACCATGGATTAGAATATGCGGAACAGACCGCGGCGGAACGCTGATATTGGCAAAACCCCGGACAAACAGGTAATTTTCAGTTCCACCGATCTTTACCCTCTTACGGAGATCCCGGGCAGTATACCCCTGACTGTTTCGGCGCTTACCGGAGGGTGATCGAGATATGCCGCGTCAAGACAGTTGACGGGACGGAAACACTGGACGATCCAATGCGCGTCATCGTTGAGGCTTTTGCGTATGGATATAAGGTCCTCCTGTGTAAGAAGCTGAGCAACATAGGTAGTTCTGAATTCATAAGAAGGGGCAAATTCACGGACGAAAGATATGCTCTTTTCTATAGCTTCCACCGGGACTTCGACGCCTGTCACCCTTTTAAGGGCATCCCCGTCAAACGGTGCTTTTACATCCATAGCGACACAGTCGACCAGTTTTTCTTTTAAAACTTCAAAAAGTACGTCCGGAAATGAGCCGTTAGTGTCAAGCTTGACAGAAAGCCCCATCTTTTTCAGCTCATGCAGCAAATGCATCAGGCCGCTCCAAAGGCAAGGTTCTCCTCCGCTCACCACAACACCGTCAAGAAACTTCCGGCGGCGCTCTATGTCCGCAATTATTTCCGTTATCGGGACAGGTTCCGCAGTTTCTAATACCAGATCGCTGTTATGACACCACGGACAACGGAAGTTGCAGCCCAACGTGAATATAACGGCGGCAACATGCCCGTCCCAATCCAAAAAAGATGCGGGAAGATATCCTCCCGCGCAACAGTCCTTCGATATATCCATCAAAATCAGAACGGGACCTTGACTGGTCCCCTTGCCCTGTCTCTGAGCTCTCCCCTTTTGCCCGCGTTCCACGATGACGTCCTGGTGAAGTAACCAGTGATCCTGGTAATACCGTCGACGTCTTCCGAGCCGCAGCGGGAACATGCCTCCAGAAGCCCGCGCTCGATATGCCCGCACTCGTTGCAGATTGTAAACTCCGGGCTGAATGCTATCTGCGCGTTCTCGGAGTGCCGGAATGTCTTGATCACAAAAGACGCCAGTGCTTTCGGATCAGGCTTGTGTTCGCCCATCCATATATGGGTTATGGCCCCGGCCTTTATCATCGGGTGCAGTTCGCCCTCGCGGATCACCTTGTCGATCGGGTCCTGAACAAGCTGATAGTTGAGGTGCGTGCTGTTTGTGTAGTATATCTCTCCCTTTTCTAAGTTGCCCTTGACATACTTGCGCGCGATATCCGGGTAGGCCCTTAGGTCAAGCTTCGCAAAACGCAGCGCCGTACTCTCCGCAGGTGTCTGTTCAAGAACTATCTTCAGGCCGAAGCGTTCGGAAAGCTGCTGGCATTTGAGGTCCATATACTGTATGACGGCCTTGCCAAGCTGCTCAGCATGTTCGCTCTCGTGGAGCTGGCATCCCGTCATCGCCTGGACCATCTCATTGAGGCCAAGGATGCCGATAAGGTGGCTCGCTTTCCGCATCCTGAGGTAACTCTCGTCATCATGCGATACCGAGAGGGCCGCAAGCGGTCCTTCCACACCGAGGTCAAGAATGCCCTTGATAAAAGCGCGCTTCTGCATATGCGCCTTTGCCGCAAGCTCCATCTCCTGCTCAATGATATCAAAGAGCATCTCCTCATCGCCGCCGCTCTTATACGCGGCGCGCGGAAGGTTCAGCGTGATATTCTGGAGAGCGCAGTAACGCATCTTCCATGGATGTTTTGCCTCGTCAAGGTCTTCAGGCGTAAGCTCAAACGAAAGTCGGCAGCACTCCGATAACTTAGCCACGCCTCCGCGGTCGAACACAAAGTATGTATTGCCCTTTTCCGATGCAAGCTCACATGCGAGATCAAGGAATTCCTCCCAGCCCTCTTCCTTGAAAAAATAATCGGTGATGTGAAGCAGCGGCTTGGGGAAGAAGAAAGGCTGGCCGCGGCTGTCTCCGTCCATATAGACATCGAACAGAGCTCTGGCGAACATCTTGGATTCCTTGTCAGATTCGGACTTTGTTTTGCCTGTGAACTTGCCGCCCGGCCCTATCGCCGGAACATCCCTGAAGTGATTCGGTATCTCGTAATACAGGTTGATGTCTGTGAACGCAACCTGACCGCCGCGCCCGCCGGCAAGCTGGTTGAACTCAAATACGAGCTGCTGTGCGAGCTGCTTATCCTGCTCATAAGTCCAGCCTACGAGGTAAGGGGCAAAGTACATATTTATCGCATCCCAGCCTATGGCGCCGGCAAAGTGATTCTGAAGCACGGAAGTCATCTTAAGTATATGGGCAAGGAGAACATCAGCGTGCTTTGCCGGATTCGAGACACTGGTGATCGAAGGGATGTTAAGCCCGTAGCGAGCAACGTATGCAACGCTCTGCCCTGAGCAGTACGGGCGGTTGACCATGCCCAGGTCATGGAGGTGTATGTCACCCTTCAGGTGTGCCTCTGCCACATCCTTCGTAAAAACTTTCGTAAGCGCATATTCCTTAAGCACCATCTCTGCGATGGAAAGATTTATAGATTCCGGATTATGACTTGTATTGCTGTTTTCCTTATTTTTGGTGAGCATCATCTTCTCAAGGTCGTGAACCGGCAGACCGATGCGGCTGTGGTCGGCAAGTTTCGCCTCCAGCCCCCGCTGAAAAAGTTTTACGTTGACCATCTCGCGGATTATAGAAGTCGTCACGCGGCTGCGGCCGTACTTCAGCAGGTCTTCTTCGACCTCAAGCGCTATAGCCTCAGCGGTGGCAGGATCGACCCCCGCTTCTATGATCAGTGCGTCGCGGATCCTACTCACATCCCATGGTGAGCTTTCCTCCTGCGCCAGAGCATCAACCATTAAAGCAAGGTCCGTCGATTCCCCCGCGTTTTCAAACAGATACCCCTGTCTGCCAAAATATGATTCAGATCCCTGCGTTGTGTCATTTGCCATTGCGGTGTGCCTCCTTGTCCTCAAGCAGCCTTGCTATTTCTTTGGTAAAGCTGGATATATCCGTAAATTCCCTGTAGACCGAAGCAAAGCGCACATAAGCCACTTTATTTATCTTGCGGAGTTCCTCCGCCGCATTCTCTCCTATAACAGACGCAGCCACCTCGCCCTGACCGGAGCTGCGGAGCCTGTCCTCGATCTGTGCGACAGCCTCCTCTATTCGCTCAAGCGGCACAGGCAGCTTCTCACACGCACGCTGAAGCCCCTTCATAAGCTTGTCTCTGTCAAATGCCTCTCGCCGGCCATCCTTTTTAACGACCCAGAGGTATGTTTTTTCCTCAAGCCTCTCATACGTCGTAAAACGACCCTGACACTCAGGACATTCGCGCCTGCGGCGGTTTACGCGCCCATCGTCGGTGCTTCTCGTCTCTATGACCCTCGTCTCAGGAGCCCCGCATACAGGACAGCGCATGGAATTCCTCCAACCACTATATATATTGTACTCTTATAAGTATAACACTAGATATAGAGATAGTGAAGCAACATTAAGAAAAATATTACAGAAATACCCATGTGCATCTTGCTTGCCGGCCGTGAATCATCAGCGTGACTGCAAGACACTTTCCAGTATATCCATGCCGCTCCTTACAAGTCCGATATCTGCCTGAGTTCCCATATGCCCGATCCTGAAGACTTTGCCGGCAAGTGAGCCGTAGCTTCCCCCGACCACCATGCCGCGCAGGCGCAGAGCCCTGTCGAGTTCTTCCCACGTCCAGCCCTGCGGGATCTTTATGGCCGTCACAGTAGGCGATGCCAGCTTTTCGTTCTTAGCGTAAAACTCCAGCCCCATCTTCTTTACCCTTGAACGGCAATGATCCGCAGCTTCGCTGTGGCGCTTGAAAGAATTTTCGAGTCCCTCTTCAAGAAGGGCTTTAAGGGAGAGGTTCATGGCAGCATTTGCATGCCAGTTATGCGTACAAGGCATTTCCCTCTTTTGAACTGCGCTGCGCCATGGCAGCACCGCATCGTATCCCGCGTAATTCACACGCTCGGCAGCTTTCCATGCTCTGTCGCTCACGGTCATCACAGAGAGGTCCGGCAGCAGGGACAGGCACTTCTGGCTTCCCAGGAGTCCAAGGTCAATACCCCAGTCGTCGACACGCACATCGGCACCTCCTGCGCTTGCAACGAAATCAACGCAGAAAAGTGCGCCGCTCTCGCGGACTACAGGTGCAACCTCCTCTATGGGATTCAGAAGTCCGCTCGGCGTCTCGCAATGCACTGCGGTCACGATATCAGGCTTAAAAACCGCTATACGGGAGCGCAGGACCTCAATATCAACGAACTCTCCGTCTGCAGCCTCGATATATTCGACCACTGCCCCCGAAGCTTCGGCCATCTCTCCCAGGCCATGTCCGAACAGGCCGTTTGAAAGAGCAAGCACCTTGTCACCGCTCTTGACAGTACTCTTCAGCGCTCCCCATAGTACCAGCATAGCCTCGCCTGACTGGATAGTTACGCTGTTCTTCGTCCTCAGTATCGTCTGCAGAAGCCTTTGATTTTCTTCGAGCAGATCATAGAAATCTTTCTCCAGATCCGAACTGCCGTAATCTGTCAGGTATGCCTCGCGATACTTCTGCGGGACAGATACCGGCCCCGGCACAAGCGGGATTTTATAAGTTTTCATTATCATAACCTCCAGTACTCCACAGATAGATAAAGGCTGCCGGATATAAAAAGCACCCCGTTATTGCTGACATAACTAATATTCGCACATATAGCCTCTGCTTTCAATATATTACAGTTATTTTTGTTTTCCATCGGTAGATTTACAAAAAAAAAGATGCCGAACTTTCGTCCGACACCTACGTAAATTATAGATTATTCATTACATAAGGGAAGTCAGATATTTCTGGACCTGGGTCCTTACCCTGTCTCCGTCGGCCCGGCCCTTTACGGCAGCCATGACCTTGCCCATAATCTTGCCAATATCCTTAGGCCCGGTTGCTCCGAACTGAGCAGCAACCTCAGAAACGACCTTTGCAATGTCATCATCCGAAAGCTGCAACGGCTGATATGCGTCCAGGACCTTCGCCTCTTCAAGTTCACGTACCGCCCTGTCCTCAGCGCCGCCAGCCCTGTACATCGCAGCCGCTTCGTTGCGCTGCTTGATGAGCCTGCGGACCAATACGAGAACTTCATCATCAGTAAGAGGATCTTCCTTGCCCTTTTCAATCTGAGCAAGCTGTATCGCCGACTTGAGCATACGAAGCACAGAAAGTACAAGCTCATCCTTGTTCTTCATCGCGGCTACAAGATCATTCTGGATTTTAAGCACAAGGTCAGACATAATCAATAATCAGCCTTTCTGCCTTTGTTTCGGGTCATTTCAGCCTTCTTGCGTTTCTTGATTTCGCTGGGTTTTTCGTAATGCTCATGCTTCTTTGCTTCGCGGAGCACGCCCACCTTACGAAGCTCACGCTTAAAACGCTTAAGCGCATCTTCGATCGACTCGTTATCGCGTCTAGTTACGGTGGTCATCTACATTCCCCCCTTTCTCAGCCACTCACAAAACAATAAAGAAAAAATGTGCAAGTGGGGGATAGACACCCTTCTTTGATCCAAAAGGCTGACCGCCACCGTGTCTCATAGCCCGGTGGGATCAACTGCGGCCAGAGAGTGTCTGTTTTTGCGCGTGTCGCTATCAATCTCTTGCTGTTATGAGTTTTTAGAAACACCATAACATTATGCGTCATTTACAGGCATTCTGTCAATCACTGTATCGATGGTTTTATTATTAAAAGACTGTGCGGCCAGAAGTATTTTTTCATCCTTCATCATCATAGAACGAACAATACTCTTTCAGGCATTCCTTGTTGAACCGGCTGAACACACACCTTACTTTTTCATCAGATCCAAGGTTTATTGAAAGATTATCGGAGACAAAAGCAATTGCGTATTTAACGGCTATAAACGTGTTGCGTTTGCGGCATCTCGGCCAGCCTGCAAGCGCCATTTCTTTAAGCGCTTCAGATGTGGCCATGTTGCAACATTGCCCAGGTCTCTTTTGTTAGCGGCTTATTACCCGGTAATCATGCTCATAAATATAACTACTCCGATTGCAGCACCGCATGCCCCGCAGAATCCCCAAAAACCAGGGAGCACATTCTTAGCTCGTCTGCATATTTCTTCCATGTCTTTATTATAAAGGTCAATTGAACGGTCCTGATGACGGTGAACTGCAGCCAGAAGGACCGCCGGGACAAGTTAGTGATGCGCATAGTTATGTATTGGAAAATCCTGCAGCTTCATTATAGCCAGGGCCATTTCCATTGGTGTTGCGTCTTCCTGCGACATATAAAATTTAATGCATTTCTCCGATATGGAGCAAAAGCTCTGATCTTCGTTATTCTCGGCTCCCATGCTTATAATCTCACTCTCTTCAGCATCAGAACCTGACTTCCAGCAACTTAAGCCCGTGATCCTGAAAAAGTGCCGGTATTTCGCGCCTTGCCTTCTTCGTGCGGATGAAGATTGCAAGGTTGCGTTTTTGAGCAAAATCGGCCTCAGGTTCAGAATATTCCGGAGCTGCATTACCGACTATGTCAAATACTTTCCATTTATGATCTGTGTCTTTGAAATATCCTTTTGAACGTATGATGTCCTCCGGCAGTTCATTCAGTAATTTTTTAAATACCTCGGGGTTTCCCTCCCAAAATATACTCAACGAGGATAATTTGTCTGGAGGAGTAAGGTGTGCTGTGTTGTCGCTGAGTGCCTGTTCTATATATTTCTCCCATTCCTCGGACATTGGAAGCACAGGAGCTTTTTCCGCCATCGCATCTTTTGACATAAATAGTCCCCATGATATGTTGCCGTATTCCGCGTGTCTTATTTTTGCCTCCGGATTTATTCCGCTTATGTGTGCATCCAGTTTTTTCAGTTCTGCCGCTGAGACAAGGTCTGTTTTGTTTATGACGATGTGGGATGCGGCTTGGACCTGTTTTATTACTGCGTTGAAGAGATCAAGCCATTCTTCAAAATGCTGCGCATCAACTACACAAATATTTCCTTCCATCTGATAATAATCATGCAGCATCCCGTATCCAAGATCGCGTTCCATATCGGTTGTATCCGCTACTCCGCTTGCTTCTATGAGAAGCACCGTCGGTTTGTGGTCGCGGAATATTGTATATAGGGCCCTGAGAAAGTCTCCTTTGGCACAGGCACAAAAGATGGAGCCCCTGCTGACCTCTATGATTTCAAGGCCATTTTTCCGTATGACATCTCCGTCTACCCCGGCCTTGCCAAATTCGTTCATCAACACAGCTATTTTTTCAGCATCGGGAACAGTGCTGACAAGATGCTTCAGAAGCGTAGTTTTACCGCTACCCAGAAATCCAGAAAGTAAAAATATTTTACACTTGTTGTGGCTCATTTTTATTGCCTTTGGCTTTATCGAAATTCGCCAGAACTTGCATATGGCACCCTCCAAGCTGGTAGTACAAACATTTTTTATCGCTGCACGGAGAACATGGAAGGACGGTCAAAGACATCTCCAGAGGAGTTGAACTGATCCCGACAAAAGAGCACTGTGTCTTCCTGGGGTGAAGCATGGGAGATCCGTGGGCTGCCACTTCTATTGTTCTCTCCGTGCAGCCCAAAAGTTCGATCTTCTCCATCATATCCGGGATAACATCGTTCTGCCCCGGATAAAACTCCTTAGTGATGAATTTGTTATTCGGCGCGGCCAACTCTGACCTGATCCATTCGATTAAAACGTCATGCATATTGTAAAGGGCTATTGAACCTGCTACATCAAGCAAAAATCCCATCATTAGATCCCCGTTGGCCGACATAAGCTCCATGCTCTTCTTCTCAAGATCGCCGCCAAGCGTCCAGACAGCCATAATAACATGATCTGCAGATTCTTCGCCCATCATAATGTCATAACCAAAGTTTCTTTCGGCCTCTTTTTTAGGCATCATGACCAGGCGTGCTTTAGGAGATAAAAGAGTCTCTTTCCCCTCCAGATTCCAGTATGACATAAATTTTTCAATGTTTTTTATGTGTTTCTCACCAAGAAGAACATAATGTTCCATAAGCGATGATAGCTCAACATTCATGGGGGCGTATTTTACTGCTGTGATATTTTGTGATCCGCCTCCGTGCAGAGAGGAAAAAAATATCTGTATGTCCTTCATTTACCTTCCTCCTTCTATTTAAGAAAATATCATGGCACGGATAAAACGTTTCTGAAAATCAGCCAGGGATGAAAGTTCTACGTAAGACATCTTTTCCGCTGTCGTCTTGGTCCCTTCGTAAAATTCCGATGACGCCAGTGAGAGAGAGGCTCCTAAACCTGAAGAATTATATACACTTCGGATTTTGCCGTGTGATACGCGGGGCAGCAATCCAACAGTAATCGCACTGCCTATATCGATATTATTCCCAAAGGCACCAGCCAGCAAAACTTCGTAAATATCATCCAAAGTAATACCCATACGCTCAACCATTACCTCTATCCCGACTTTTACGGCTCCCACCGCGAGCTGAACCTCCCTGATGTCCTTTTGCGTCAGGTAAACCGGGTCCCGCGCATCTGTCAGCAGAAGACGGATTATTCCTTTTCTATCCCTGTCCATACGTTCTCTGAAACGTTCGTCGCGGCACTCCTCTGGAGATTGAAGCCTGCCGTTTTTGTTCATCATTTCTGTTTCAAGAAGCAAGGCAACGGCATCAACGAGGCCGGACCCGCAAAGTCCTTTCGGTGCAGTGTTGTCTATTGTCTGACATATAAGCCCAGACTCTGTAAGCGTGACTTTTTCTATGGCGCCGGTGCTTGCCCTCATGCCATACTGTATTCTGGCTCCTTCAAAGGCAGGGCCGGCCGCAGTGGCACAACAGAACAGAGCCTCGCTGTTTCCGATAACTATCTCATTGTTAGTGCCGATATCGACCATGAGCCTTATCCTTGAGTCCTTGTCCATATCAAGGGCCGCGACCCCCGCTACAATATCACCTCCTACATAGCCGGCCACGTTCGGAAGCAATTTAACGACAGCAGTTTGATATATATTAAGTCCCAGTTCCTTCGCAGGGACAGGCGAATGCGTTAAAAACCCAGGCATATAGGGACTGTGCCCGATGCTCTCCGGCGAGACACCTAAAAAAAGATGCTCCATAACGGTGTTGCCGGCTGCGGTGACCTCTCTTATCTGGTCCTTTTTTATTCCGTTCCGCTCAGCAAGTACGCTTAAGGCACTGTCCATTTCATCTGTTAAAATTTTTTGCAGCCGCTGAAGCCCATCAGGAACAGAGTTTGAGAAAGCTATTCTGGATATGACATCATCGCCGAAAGATACCTGCGGATTAAGAAAAGAAAAACGGTCCACCTCTTTATGACCATCAAGGTCAAGAAGATAGCATACGACCGTAGTGGTTCCTATATCCACAGCCACGCCATATCCTTCACAATCCGGCGCCCAGATTGTGATCAATTTATCTGAAATGCTGTCAAGTATCTGATTTCCGGACATTTCGACCCCGTCCAGTACATAGACTTCTCCGCTGCCGATAACAGCTGCGCAGCAGGCAAGGCGTATGCCATTGGCGATATCAGCATCTGAAAGAACTTTTCTTTCAGTATCTGTCAAAGGTTTGAGAAATTTACCGCCTTTCAGAACACTTACACGACATTTACCGCACACACCGACACCGCCGCAGTGGCGGTCTATTTTCACACCGGCACGGAAAGCTGCGTCAGACAGATATTCGCCTTTATGTGCAGAAATTTTTACTCTAGCCGGCAAAAATGTGATTACACAATTAATGTCTTCCATTAATTAATAGGACCATCCTCTGGCAAAAGCGAGTACTTCATCTCCGATACGGCCCTCTCTGTAGTCATTTAATGATGCAGCAAGAATATTAAGTCCCTCTTCCACCTGCCCTTCTGTAATAACTAGAGGCGGTTGTATCCGCAGTACGTTATCCCCAAGAAATGTAAGAATGAGCCCTCTCTCCCAGCAACGATAACAAATCTTTGCACATGCATTTCTATCCGGCAAACCATCAGAATGAACTATCTCTTGCCCTATCGTAAGTCCAAGCCCTCTTGTGTTCCCCAGAATAGGGATGTTTTCTTTCATTTTTGAAATTTTATCGGTTATTTTCTCTCCAAGATCTTTGCTGCGGCGAATAAGTTTTTCATTTTCAATAATATGTATTGTGGCAAGTGCGGCACGACAACAAACAGCATTTGCTGCCAATGTGAAGCAATGCCCTGGATCCATAAGACAATCTGCAATTTCAGCCCTCATTATAAGTGCGCTTAGAGGCATTCCAGAAGCAAGAGATTTAGATACAGCTATAATATCCGGTTGAACATCAAAATGCTCTATTCCAAACCATTTTCCAGTACGTCCCATTCCTTGCTGTACTTCATCAGATACAAAAAGGATACCGTTTTCCCAACAAAGCTGGGCAAGAGCTTTGACATATTTGATAGGCGGGACCACAATACCAATGTCTCCGCCAATGGGTTCAAAAATAACAGCGGCAACTTCTTCAGAAGGCAGATAAAACCTAAAAGCCTTCTTTATTTCTTCCAGACAATTGAGGTTACATGATTCTATTGTCTCATGCCACCTGCAACAATCGCATTCCGGATATGGGAAATGGTGAAACCCTGGAAGCATCGGACCTATGCCTCTTCTCATATTAAGGCAAATAGCTGAAGCAGAAAGTGCGCCGTAAGTACAGCCATGATATGCCGTCTGAAAAGAAATAATTTCGCTGCGCCCGGTATATTTACGGGCAAATTTTATTGCACCGTCGATCGAATCTGACCCTGACAAGCCATAAGCAACTTTCTTTTTAAATTTTCCGGGGGCCAAGCTTACCAATTTTTCTGCAAGTTGGACAGAAGACTCCTCGTACATATAGCCGATAGTATAGCACAGCAACTTGTCGGCTTGGTTACGGATCGCTTCAACTACACATGGATGACATGTCCCTGTATTTAGAGAAGCAGCCCCTGCAGAAAAATCTATATATTCATTTTCATCCGCATCTTTCAATAAAGCACCGACTCCAGAACTTACAACAAAAGGATAGTACGGAGATCTTGAGCATGGCGATATCACTCTGTTATCGCGTTCAATAATTTTCATGCTTTTTGAGATATTTCTTTGCAAATGAATCACACCTCCGTTTTTTTATTGTTACTAGAAATAACTATAATTATATCATTTTTACTATATAATTAAATAAATATTAACAATACATAAACATATATAAAAACCTTAAGGCAGAATCTTTAAAATAATAAGACTCTGCCTACATGCTTTATATTAATTACGGCAACATCTTTGATATGTCATAAATTGTTGTTACAAGACAGATATCCCTGATTACAATATTATGCTTCATTTTTGAGGAAACTAAAGTCAAGTGCAGTGCGCTTTTCAACTTTGTCATCTTTATTTCTACCCCAATAAATCCCGATCCCCAAATAGGAAATAAATATTGCAACAAGCGGGTTAAGGTAATTAAAGAAGCAGTACGGAAGATATTCCAGTGTGGGAACTCCAAGCGCTGCGGACTGGAATGCGCCGCATCCTGTCCATGGAACCAGGGGTGAAGTCAGCGTTCCGCAATCTTCCAAAGCACGGGAAAGCATCCTTGGAGAAAGATCCGACTTTTCTACTGCCATTTTGAACATGCGTCCAGGGACAATAATTGCAAGATATTGGTCCCCTAAGAATATATTGCTTACCAAACAGGATGCCTCTACGAGAGTAATAAAATCACCGACTCTACGGACTTTGTATAGAAGTGGATTAAGAAGGACATCAAGATAGTGACAGCTTTCCATGACACCTCCGAGACAGAGAGCGATCATAATCAGAGACAGCGACCACATCATACTATCAAGTCCACCTCTGTTAAGAAGCTCAACAACAAGCGATCCGACTTCATGCGCTATATCAGGTGTCACACCGGATATGCCAAATTTAGTCAAAAGTGCAGGAATCCCTTCAACCGCTGTTTCCGAAATCTTTGCAGCTACCGAAGAAGTATACCCGTAGTGAATGGCTGTTAGTGCCTCTGCCAGTGTCTTGCCCTGGAATATAGCAAAAACCGATCCTGCTGCTGTCCCAGCCATCATACTTGGGAGAGCTGGGCATTTCATAGCAGCAAGAACAATAACGATAAGAGGAGGGACAATCGTGTAAATAGGATTAATGTCAAATTCGGCTCCGATGATAGCCTGGAAAGCTTTTATCCGGCTTGTATCAAACATGGAGCTAGCATCTCCTGCTGCATATCCGAACCCAAGCACGATCGTAATTATTATAACGATGATATATGTAGGTCCCGTCGTCCACATCATTGCACGTATGTGGTCAAAAAGGTTCGATCCGGAAACCGCAGGTGCTAAATTTGTTGTGTCGGAGAGTGGAGACATCTTGTCTCCGAGATATGCTCCGGAAATGATTACTCCTGCCGTCAGAGGGGCAGGGATTCCAAGTCCGATTGAAATACCGATCAATGCAACTCCAACTGTACCCCCAACACCCCATGATGTACCTGTTGCGAGAGAAACTACAGAACATATCAGGAGAGTGGCTAAGAGGAAGATTCCTGGGGAAAGAAGATCAAACCCATAATAAATCATTCCCGGAACAACTCCAGCCTGCACCCACGAACCTATCAACATGCCAATCGCTATCAGTATAAGCAATGCGCTTATAGAAGAGTTAATAGCGCTGCAAATGGCAACTTCCATATCCTCCCATTTAATTCCTATAGCGAAAAAACCAACCAATGCGGCAAAAATTGTTGCTATCGCTATTGGGACATGAGCGTCTAGACCAAGACCAAGCAGACCATAACCGATAATTCCGGCTATACCTACAAATGTTACAAAAGCCAATGTAACGCTGGGTTTTTTCACATTTTTGTTTTCCATTGATGTTTCCCCCTATTCTTGAATATAATTTCAGCAAGTATGTCTTATATAACTATATTTTCATGTTCCGGTGCAAGTTTCATCTGCACCGGAACATGAAAATATTACTGAAATAATCAACTATCCTTTCAACCTCTTGTCAATCTGTTTCATAAGATCGTCTGCTGTTGGGATTATATTGTCGTAGACGACTTCATTGTTGATGAGCATCGTAGGCAGGGTTGAAACGCCCAAAGCCATGGTGCGCTTGATGCCGGCAGCACTCTTTATGAGGGATTCCCGCCACTCTAACTTTTCACCATAGAGAGGAGCCACATTTTTCACTGCTTCACACATATACTGGCATGGAGCACAACCCTCTGAGTCCAGAGTAACGATCTCTATGAACACCTTTCCCGGCTCTATTTTCACATCCTCTAAAATATCACCGGAGTCCTCTGCCTGAGCAAGGGCTTCTTCAAGGGATAGGAAACCAGATGTCTCGGAGGGTTCTTCACCTATAGCAACATATTTACCAACAGCCTCAAGGTTGTAGAACGGAGTATCATATGGCAGGTCACAGCCCGGGGAAAGGATGTATCCTGCAGTACCGCCGATCTCTATTCTCTTTTTAACGTCGGCTACGCATTCGCGTGGGGAGCCGAAAAGCAGTGTGGTTGTAAGCGGGATATTCCCCTCGAAGCAGACCTTATATTTTTCTGCAAGTTCTCTGACAAAAGCTAAATCTACCTGCTCGTCAAAAGCGATCGCATCGGGCTTGCTCTGCATCATAAGCTCTATGTTCTTGGTGGCGTTGCCGCAGCAGAACAACGTGACGATACCGCCCTTTACGTGCACTTCATCAATTACAGGTTTTACATAGGGAGTTACAAACGCTTCAAAATGTTTCGGGGCTATCTGGCTTGTCATAGGGTCGACAACAGCCACAACATGAGCTCCTGTTTCCATATACCACTCACCCATCTTACGCGTAACCTCGGAGCAGAACGCCAGTACCTTATGGGCCTCTTCAGGCTTCTTGATCATATCCATTATGAAATCTGAGCCGCGAAGATGGAGAGCAAGGGTAAACGGTCCGCAGCAGAGGGCAAACACCGCAGTTTTATCTCCTATTTTTTCAACCAGCCTACGGGTTGCATCAAAGAACATAGGAAGGCGTCCCTTGTCCTTCGTGAATTCGGGCAGATCCTCCAATGTTTTTCCCTGTGCAAGCACGTGGCCTGTAACTGCAGGAGGATTATTCTTAGACCAATGCAGGTCACATCCCAGGACCTCCGCTTCAGCTTGAAGGTCGAATGCAGAACAGACTCCGTCGGCACAGTAGCGCTCTGCAGCAGCAGTGACAGCTTCTACCAGCACATCGCCTTCCTTAAGAAGCTTTTCTGCATCGCTTCCTATGAGTCTGGCGACATGGACTCCGGTAAAAGGAACCCATGGAACGCGGTCTACTTCCTGAAAACGCAGCGCCTTAAGTACCCTTTCTTTGCCTGTCATTTCCTCACCTCGTTATATAAATTGCATGGACTGTATCCTTAACATAGGTTTTGCAAAGAGACAGACAATAATGTGCCTCTTTGCAAACTGAAAACGATGCTGTCTTATTAGTAGACGAAATCTACTCCCATAGCAGAGAGTTCGTCCTTCATGCGTCTGTACTGATCAAGGTACTCCTGATGAGGGACGAGACGTTCCATGTCGTAAACTTCCTGAATCGTCTTTCCATAGTTGTCGATCGGAATAAGTTTCTCGTATTTTTCCATGATCTTCTGGCAGATTTCGTTTGCCTGGGCACGGGTAATGCGCATCTTGAAAGAAGATTCGGAAACTTCATGATAGAAGCGGGATTCGAGCGGGGTTGCCCTGTCTGTAAATTTATTGCGGCATGTTGCAGCACCCCATGGGTTGCCGCCCGAAGATTCAGTTGCAAGGGCATGGTTCGCGCACTCCCAATAGAGTTGATCCGTCGCAGGACCTGCGTTTGCAAAAAGGTTGTTGAGGAATATCTGATTTGAGTTACGTGCCATTGCCTGGCTGAGAACGCTTTGGAGCCATAGAAGTTCTCTCGTAGTTGTTGACTGCCACTTAAGATGGAACGGGAAGTTCAATGCCCAGGCTGAGCCGTAGAGACATGCCCCTTCGATATTGTAAGCTGTCTGGAGAATCGCAGTGCCTTCCGTGCCGCCGGCATGGCCGCCGAATATGGCTCCGCAGAGGTTCCCGAAAACGTTGCCGTATGAGCGGTAGTGCAGGGCCTTATTGAGCATCGAGTTGTTGGTGGTCATTTCTGTGAGAATGGATACCATACGGCCATCAAGGTGTGACGGGCGGACTCCCCATTCAGGATTTGCTGCTGCAATCTGTGCCTGGTCTGTTTCTGCCGTACCTACTGATACAGTCCATACGTCCGGCTTACCGACAAGACGCTGAGCATCGCGTAGGTTCATCGCATGTTCCATTGCCGCTGCAACTTCAGTCGGACTCTGCGATGTCGCCTTGCGTCCCATAAAATCTTCGATCAAAGGAGCGCAAAGTCCGTCAAGAAGGGGCTCTTTCAGATAAGCCATGCATGCCTTCTTATGGATATCGGTGCTGAAGTTTGCATCCGGGCTGAAAAGGTGGAAGGGACGGCGCTCTTTATCTTCTATTGAACGGACCTGAAGCCAGCGCTGGTCGTGCCCTGCTCCGATCATATATTTGGGCTGTTTTGTGTAGAGTATTTCGTTGACTTCCTGTTCGCTGAACTTCATGACCCTGTGTGAATCCTGATTATATACACCAACGGAGATGAAGAAATCTTTTGCAGCAGCCCATACCCTATCAGCCAAATCGTCGTCGCAGTTGACAATCGTTTTGCCGTCATATTTAACGTTATATTCCTTAACAACTCTCTTCATATTGGGGATGAAGCTCTTTATCATCCACTCCGACTGGTCTCTGTAGAAGGGCCCGTTATCTGCCTTCGCAAAAACTTCCCACATCCTAAATGTAGACATGATCTATTCCTCCTCTGATTCCTTATTAACCAAGAAGCTTTTTGAGCTTAGCCGCGTACTCAAATGCATCGAATGACCAGACATCTGCGCCTATGCGCTCTGCCCACTCAACAGACGTGGGTGCGCCGCCCACACAGATGAGATATTTACCCTTGTCACCGGCATCGGCAACCATCTTTATAAACTCTTCCTGTCCCGGCATTGTAGTGGTCATAAGAGCTGACAGGCCTACCGCATCGGCCTTTTCCCTGCGCGCCGCATCTATATAGGCAACCGGGTCTACGTCAGAACCAAGGTCAACTACATGAAAACCGTTTGCCTGCAGGACAATTCCTACTATGTTCTTGCCTATATCGTGATAGTCGCCCTTTACCGTACCGATAACAACTGTGTGTGGTATCTTGTCCCCAACAGCCGCTATAAGGTGTACCTTAAGAACCTCCATGATCGTCATAAACGCATCACCTGCAACCATAAGGTCTGGGAGGAATACTTCGAAGTTCTCAAACTTCTGTCCGAGGATAGCCATTTCATCCGTAAGACCGCTCATAATATCCTTAGCCGGCGTACCTTTTGAGATGAGATCCTTCACGATCTCTACGGCCGCTTCACCCTCACCGTCAACCATGTACTGACGAACCTGTTCGATCGACATATCTACAACCTCCGTTTAATTTAATTAAAACCTTAATGTTGAAAAAATATTTATGTTCAACGTGCAAAGGATATCATCCGGCTATAAAAACTATGCAAAAAAAAGAAACCCCATCCGGCCTCATTGTCCGAAAGGGGTTATAGATAGATATTTTTTTTGCATTTCTTTGACACTTTTTCAAAAAATCAGCCTAAGTTACATTGCAATTACCGCAAAATAAAGATCATGTAACAGGACTAGCCGGCTCCGCGATGTTGACCCATCCCACTTTATGCTTCATTTGCTCCAATTGATTCAAATACCATTCAGGCTCTTTATTGAGCACGTCCTTTGCAAAATCCTCAGGGATCTGCAAGGAAAGCCTGAATAACTCCAGTTTAGACCAACATAGCACAGCCTGCCATGTCGGACGCCTTGTTTTTGCTACCAGCTTTTGAGCCAACGTAAAATAGATCCTGGCCTTTTCCCAGTCTCCTTTCCTTGAGTTGATCAACCCCATGAGTCCAAGTGCGATACCTGAACCCTGTAGACCACCGTCCAGGTCTGAGTGTATGAGGTTATAAAATTTCTCCATCCGAAGAAGGTATTTTTCTGCCTCTTCAAAATTTCCAAGAAGCATAAGGCAAAATGCTGATTTTGCAAGAGAGAGCCCAAGTCCACGGTAAAGTCCGATAGACTCTCCGATGTTGATGCAGCTCATGTAAAAAGAAAGAGCACCTTCAATATCCCCCGAGGCCAGTTTCATATCTCCCCTGAAGTGCTCGGCGGCTATAAGACATACCGTGTAGCTGCTTCCCTCTTCTTCGAGCTTTTCAAAAACAAGGGTGGACATCTGTAAAAGCCTTTCGGCTTCTGAATGCTTACCTTCTAGGATTTTGGCTATAGCCAAAAAGCGCAGAGAAATTCCAAGCCATTGGTGCAGGTGTTCTTTTTGGGAGATCCTATATACTTTAGATGCACAGGAATGAAGAAATTGTGCATTATCAGTCTGTATTGCAAGATAGCACATCTGCACAACTGCTTCGATGGCAGCTTCCTGCTCCCCGATTTTAAGTGCCTTGCGCAGACCCTCTGTGAGCATCTGTCTTGAATCTTCATACTGCCCAGCCCACCAATGATAAGCTCCCTGCAGTATATAAAGATCTCTCTCTATTCTGTCAAGATCATGGCTTCTTCCTCCGGAGCGGGAAATTTTATTCATAAGTTCCCATGCTGACGCAAGAGACCGATTGGTATAGTCTACATCGTCTAATGAGGGGATATAGTACATAAGGTCCTGATCAATGAGTGTCGGAAAAACTTCATGTGCGGCCATGAAATGCAGCTTCAATTCCCTGACACGCCATAAGAGCTCTTTCTCATTGAGCCCGGCATCATGACAATGATAATAAAGTCTTTTATAAATATTCCTATGCCTGTATAAAAGCGGCAAAGCCGACTCCTCCAAAATCATGATATTTTTTAAGTGAAGTGCCTGTTTTCTTGAAAAAGACATATTTTTCAAGAGGATCTCACGTATTTTTACATGTGTAAAGTAATATAACACATCCCCTTCTTCATTTTTTTCACGAAGTAATTCATAGACTTTAATGTTTTCATAGATATTTGAAATCTGCAGCGGAGACATATCAATCAGTTTGGCAACATACAGCATTGAAGCGGGTTCAGAAGACACTGCCATGGCCTCCATGAAGAGCCTTTCGTCCTTATCAAGCCGTTCGACAACCGACAAAAACGGATTTTTATATAAAGTTACTCCTTGGTCTTCTGTTCCTTCATTAGACGTCAGCAGCTCTTTGATAAAAAAAGGATTCCCTTCTGTCTGCATGTATACTTCGTGAATAAGTTCATCCGACCATTGACGATCGGGCCTGATCCCGCGGCAAATCTGGCCTGTCTCTTCAAGGTTGAATCGCTTAAGTCTCACTTCAAATTCTTCAAAAGGCTCATCAGCAAGAGTGGTCCGTATCATAAATGCGGAACGGATATTTTCAAATCCGGAAATAAGGAGATGTCTCGGTGCGGAATGATCCCACATGATAGTTTCAAGAATCATCCATGATGCTTCGTCCATCCATTGGATATTTTCGATAATCAGTATTTTACTCCGACCGGCAGAGACTTCGGCAATCTGCTGATAGACCAGCTCTGCAAGGCGCGAATAATTGAGTTCTGTGAGAGATGTGATGTTTTCCAACTGCGAAGGTGTATATTTGAGCCTCTGCAGAAGCTGTATAAATGGAACCATAGGACGATTTTTTTCTTCTTGAGAGCACCTGACAAAATAACACTCCCAGCCCTTTTCTTTCAGACAAGACGCTATTTCATCTATAAAAACAGTCTTTCCTATTCCCTGTTCTCCCCAGACAAGCCCGCAGGAAGAACAGGATTCAGCACCAGTCCTTGATAAAAAATCCAGCATCTTGAGCATTTCGGCATTTCTGGCCAGTGGAATATCATCAAAAGTACGATTCATCGACAATGGATTGCTGCCGGGCGTCTTCCTTTTCATCAAAGATGAAATATCGGACAGATCTGTACTTATCCCAAGATCATTCTCAATACGCATGGAGTATGCGCGGGCAGTGTCAACAGCCTTAACTTTCTGTCCTGTTTTTATGTATAACCTTACAAGTTCGCCATGTATCTTTTCATCATAAGGTTCGTATTCAGCCAGCTTTTCATAGCAGAGCACAGCATCGTCATAGCCTTCCTCCGATGGTGATATAAGTTTTTTCGCTGCCCGCCTTTTAAGATTTTCTACAGCTACGTTATGGTAGTACTGCCTTTTAGGGAGGAGCCAGTCGCTGAAAGAAGGCCATTCATCAAGCTCAGCCAGATCCATAAAAGGCAAACACAAATCAGAGATATCGTTCCAGTCCATAGTATCTATATGACATAGGCGGTCGATATCTTTTTCTATCCTGAATGCATGATCCAGCGAAATCATGCCGGCGCTTCCCGCATGGACAGGTATTATGGTCCTTATATAACTAAGAGCGTTGCTGAGATTTCTGCGCCCTTTTTCTATAGGTTTGTCCGCCCACAAGTACTCACATATCTTATCTCTGGATATGCTCTTTTCCTCAATGAGCATGAGCGTGAGGATCCGTGCCTTCTGAAACGCAAAGGCCAGCGGCTGACCATCTACAAAAAATTCAGGGTTTCCAAGAAAACGGGCCTTGTACTTCATTCAATTCACCTGCCATTATATGGACATATTACTGCATGATTCACCGGGCGACTGCTATAACAAACATATTTACTGTAGCATACCTCAACTGAAAGGGGAAACTGAGATTTTTTATTGTTTTATCAAATGTTTTATCAAAAAGATGGGCCTTCTATAAAATTTCGGGGAACTCTTCCTCGTCATGCAGAGGGTCGGGAATGTTTCCGGCAAGCAGGATGCCATTCGCATATCTTTGCGGTGTGACCATGACCTCTTCAGAGAGCCTGGCTCCATTGTCTTCTGCGACAATACGCACATAGTTGGGTGTGAGGCCGCGGATCGTTCCGTTTTTCTTTTCTTCAACGAGGACTGATACTTTTTCGCCTATCCATTCGGAGCAGTATTTTTTGTGGAGCTTATCTGCTAATGCAAGTGCCCTATGGACACGTTCCTGCACTTCCTTTTCAGGTTGGCGTTCCATGGCAGCCGCATCCGTTCCCTCGCGAGGCGAATATGGGAATACATGCACCTTGCCAAAACCGATTTCCTCTATAAATTTCATGCTGTTGTCAAACGCAGCATCGCCTTCCGCAGGGAAACCTACCATGAGGTCCGTGCTTAAATGGATCTTATCGCCCAGCCTGCGTCTTATATCTTCCGTTATCTTTCTGAAAGCGCGGACCGTATAGCCCCGCCTCATGGCTGCAAGCACGCCATCATCGCCGCACTGCAGCGGCAGATGCAGGTGTGGGCAGAAAGTTTCTGTCTCTGCAAGCGCATCAAGCAGTGCATCATCGACAGCAAACGGCTCTATGGAACCAAAGCGCAGACGCTTGAGTCCGTCTATGTTTCCTATGCGCCTGACAAGTGTGCCCAGGTCCTTATAAAGACCTAAATGGATCCCGGTAAGGACAATTTCTTTACAGCCCGAATCGATGATACCCCGTGCTTCGGCTACGGCTTTATCCATGTCCCGTGATACAGGATTGCCGCGGACGTATGGTACTATGCAATAGCTGCAGTAATGGTTGCATCCGTCCTGTACCTTGAGAAAGGCACGCCTGTGCATGCGCGGGTGATCAAGCATCAGTCCATCCCATGAGCTTTCAGCAAGTATATTGTCGTCAAACAGCGAGATGTCTTTTTTGATCCCTTCATTCGCATACCATTGGGACAGCAGTTCAGGGAGTTTATGCTTCATCCTGTTGCCGATGACGATGTCTATGTCGAGCAGTTCGCGCTCCGCGCCGGAGATTTTCTGCGCATAACAGCCGCATACTACGATCACCGCGGCCGGGTTCTCCCTGCGCAGTTTTCTTATCAGCTTACGGCACTTTCTGTCCGCTGCGGCTGTTATAGTACAAGTCATTATAACGGCGATATCCGGGCTGACATCGTTATGGACAGCCCCTGCCTTCTCGAGAGCGGCTGCAATTGCCTCACCCTCATACTGGTTAGTGCGGCAGCCTTGGATATTTATAGAAAAAGTTTTATTCGTAAATGGGAGCATATATTTCACCCAACCATAATTATTTTCCAGTTTGGCAAACGATTATAAAATAAAAATAGGCAACAAGTCAAAGATAACATGGTCCGCTGTTAGGGATGCACATCTTACACTAACATGAACCAGCCGCACGCAACGGCTACTGCCGTGCTTGCGCGCAGGATCCTTTTTCCGAGGCTTATCGGTATAAATTTTTCCGCAAGCAGTATTTTTGTCTCAGAAAGGGACCAGTCTCCCTCCGGACCTATTGCAATGGCAAGCGGGCTGCACGGCTTCAAACTCTTAAGCGCTGCGGAATCAGGCGACAACAGTGCTGCAAAGCGATTTTCAGGCAACACGGCAAAATCAAATCTGTCAAAATTACACGGAGGACACAAAACCGGCGGTCTCGTAGAACCGGCCTGTTTTGTGGCCTCGTCAAGTATTTTGCGCCAGCGTGACATTTTATCGTCAAGTTTGTCATTGCTGTACTTAGGCACACTGCGTTCGCATGCGACCAGATGTATGGTGTGCACCCCTATCTCTGCCGAAAAACGGAGGGCATCATCAAACTGGTCATTCTTCAGCAGCCCAAGCAGGAGATGGATCTCAGGTGACATAGGCGCCTCGGCTTCACGCGAAATTTCCGCTGCCCGCACCATGTCGCCTTCACATATAAGGCGCAGCTCAAGTTTTTCCCCGTCGAGCAGGCCTTCGACAATGGATCCGTTGTAGCAGCGGCGCACGCGTACAAGATGGTGCGCCTGTTCCGCATCTATCAGCCACGTCCCATCTTCTTTGGTACATTTCTCAAGACGAAGCCTTGGCAGCGACACCCCACCAGTCTCCCTTCACAAGTTCTTCGACTGGCTTCATTCCTGACTCGCCAAGCGCCTTCATGAAAACATCGCGTTCTGCAAGCAGCATGCCTGAGAAAATGGCAACCCCATCTTTGCCGATAACCGCAGGGACGTGGGCGACCATGCTGATAAGCGGATCAAGAAGTATATTGGCGGTCAGTATATCCACTTTATGCCTGAAATCTTTAAGCAGGTCTTCCGTGCAGAGATCGACCCTATGAAGGTCAAGCCCATTAAGCTCAAAGTTTTTGCGTGCTTCCTCAATCACAGCAGGGTCGATATCGCGGGCATAGGCCTTGGCAGCACCCATTTTCAGTGCACATATGGTCAGTATTCCTGAACCTGTGCCGATGTCCGCTGTCGTCATGCCCGGTTTCAAATACTGTTCGAGCAACTCGAGCACGATCTGTGTGCTTTCGTGGTATCCTGTGCCGAATGCGCTTCCCGGATTAATGTAAAGCGGCATACGGCCTTGCGGCTCCCTCCCCTTATGCCAAGGCGCAAGGACAACAAGCCCCTTTCCGACCGGCAGCGGCGGAAAAGCCTCCTCCGCAGCCACGTTCCACGGCTGGTTCTCAATCTTGCCAAAGTCTTCGACCTTTATTGAAGGCCATTCCTTCATTGCGTCAAGAAGGCGTTTTTTCCAGTAAGACAATTCTTCGCTGCTTCTATAATATGCTCTGAGTCTCGCCCCTCCCGACGGAAGTTCCTGAAGCTCCGTGCCTATGCTCCCGGAGATATCGGCAAGAGAGAAAAGGACATCTTCCTGTCCAGTCTCATCTGAGATAGTTATATACCACCAATATCCTTCGCTGTTCTGCATGAACTTCCACTCCCTTCAAGTCGTCTGCTATTGTACCCTATTAATGACAGGCGGAACAACAGCAAATACCGATATCATGGAAGTTCGATATCCGGCGTATGCGGCAGGGGATATTACCTGTTATACCTACATATACTGTGAAAGGAGCGGATCTCATCTGTGTATCTATTATCTGTCAGCGTTTACTAATGCTTTTTGCCTCCCAGATAAGCCGCCTCAATTTCAGGATCGTTCAAAAGATCTTTTGAAATTCCTTCCATCGTGATTTTTCCGGTCTGAAGTACGTATGCCCTGTGCGAGAGCAGCAGCGCTTTGCGGGCATTCTGCTCAACCAGAAGGATCGTCATTCCGAGTTTCTGATTGATCTCCGTGAGTTCTTTGAATATCTCATTGATGATTATCGGGGCAAGCCCGAGTGACGGTTCATCGAGAAGCAGGACTCTCGGCATCGCCATGAGCGCACGCCCGATGGCAAGCATCTGCTGCTCCCCGCCTGAAAGCGTGCCGGCATATTGATCATTACGTTCTTTAAGACGCGGGAACAGATGGTATACTTTTTCCAGCTGTTGGGCAACCTGACCGCGGTCCTTAAGCGGGAACGCCCCTATCTCAAGGTTCTCATAAACAGTAAGGGGAGCAAAGACCTTTCTGCCCTCCGGTGAAAGGCTGACCCCGGCTTCAACGACCTGAAAGCTCCTTGCAGGCAACGGCATACCGTCAAGCAGGATCTCGCCACCCGCTCGTGGCACCTCGCCCATTATTGCACTCATCATCGTCGAGTTGCCGGCTCCGTTTGCTCCGATGACAGTCACTATCTCTCCGGGATATACATTAAGATCGACGCCTTTAAGCGCCTGAATTGCGCCATAATTGACGGATAGATTTCTTACGGAGAGGATAGGCTTTCTTTCTTCCATTTCCTATTCCTCCTCTCCAAGATATGCCTTAAGGACCTCCGGATGGCGCTGTATCTCGTCCGGAGAGCCCTCTGCTATCTTTGCACCAAAGTTCATGCATACGATGTGGGGACATATCTCCATAACCATATCCATATGATGTTCAATCAGGAGGATGGTCAGGTTAAAATCCTTGTGAATGTTTTGTATCAGCTCGTTCAGCTGCTCTACCTCTTCCGCGTTCATCCCTGCCGCCGGTTCGTCAAGAAGCAGGAGTTCAGGCTTCAGGGAGATTGCGCGCGCTATCTCCAGACGGCGCTGAAGTCCATAAGGGAGTGTGCCTGCCGCCTGATCTGCGCGATCCGCAAGCCCGACTCTCTCAAGAAGCTCCATGCTCTCGGCACGTGTTGCGCCCTCCATTTTTCTCCAGCGTCCCATGTGGCTGACCGCTTCGAAGAAACCGTACTTGTAGTGCTGCTGTGCGGCAGTCATTACGTTATCCAGCACTGTTGAAGCCGCGAAGAGACGGAGGTTCTGGAAGGTACGCGCAATGCCAAGCGATATAACCTGATAGGTCTTAAGCCTGTTTATATTATTTCCTTTGAATTCGATATCTCCGCTCGTTACATCGTAAACACCTGTGACGAGGTTGAATATAGTGGTTTTACCGGCGCCATTCGGTCCGATAAGTCCGGCAAGTTCACCGGTCTCTATCTTGAACGTCATATCTTTGACAGCCTGAACGCCGCCAAAGGCCTTGTTTACATTTTTGAGTTCAAGTATGGCTGCCATCAGCGGACGCCTTCCTCTGTTGCAGGGATTTTCTTTTTGCGGCGAAAAATACTTTTTATGTATGTCATTGTAAGTTCATTCGTCCCCATGATCCCTTCCGGACGCAGGACCATTACCAGGACAAGGACAAGTCCGTAGACCAGCATACGATACTGGGATATCGGGCGGAACAGTTCCGTCACAAGTGTCAGGATCGTTGTTCCGATAAGACAGCCGCTCATCGATCCCAGACCACCGAAGACAACTATAGATACAAGTTCCGTAGATTTAGCCATGTCAAACATGACAGGCTGGATGAACGACATGTACCCCCCAAGCAGGGCCCCTGAGACTCCGCAGTAAAAGCCTGATATGGCAAGGCTGAGGACCCTGAACCGTGCGGTATTGAAGCCCAGAAGGGACGCTGCTATATAGTCGTCCCGGCAAGCCTTGAACGCACGCCCATAGCTGCTGTTTACCAGAAAAAACATCCCTATGCCCATTACTATAAGAAATCCGAATGCCACCGGCATCGAGGTGTAATTGTCTATTCCGGGGTATCCACGCGCACCGCGCGTGACACTTTGCCAGTTTTCTATAATAAGCCTTATAGCTTCTCCAAGTCCCAGAGATGCTATTGTGTAGTAGTCACCGACAAGCTTAAGCGTAGGGATACCGATCAGATATGCAAATACCATCGCCACAAGCCCGCCGATAATGATAGCAGGGATAAAGTGAACTCCATACTGGATCGTCAGTATAGCAGCCGTATATGCACCTATCGCCATGTAACCGGCGTGTCCAAGCGTAAATATGCCGGTAAATCCTGTAAACAGTGATACCCCAAGCGCTGCTATGCAGTTTACCGCAAGGAGGGTGATTACGCCGCCAGCATAACCTTCCATGCTGTATCCCTACACTTTCTCGCCCACGGATTTCCCGAAGAGACCCGTTGGACGGATAATGAGCGTAACTATGAGCAGCCCGAAAACGACAAGGTCACGGAACTGGCTCGATATGAAACCAGCAGTGAGCATCTCAGCAAGACCAAGGATGAGACTGCCTACAACAGCGCCGGGAAGAGAGCCAAGCCCACCAATCACCGCTGCAACGAACGCCTTGGTCGTGATCATTCCGAGCTGTGGATACAGAGTGTAACGGACGGAGAGAAATATGCCGCCGACGCCTGCGAGCAGACCTGCAACGAAGAAGACTATTGATATGAGCCTGTTTACGTTTACGCCCATCAGCCCCGCAGTCTTAAGGTTATATGAGGCAGCGCGTATAGCAAGGCCCCATTTGGTCTTTGATAAAAAGAGCTGAAGGGCTACCAAAAAGACAATCGCAGTTACCAGCGAAAGAAGGTCAAATGCGCTGGTGGTGGCAAGACCGAAAAAATTTACGGGTTGCGTCGGGATCACCGGAGGAAGCGCACGGAAGCGGCCGCCGACGGTAACCACGAAAATATTCTCAATAACTATGCTCATGCCCATTGATGCAATAAGCATGTACAGCGTGATGGGCGTACGCTCACGAATGGGTTTGTAAGCAAGCTTTTCAACAACTACAGCCGAGATCCCGGCTCCTATGATCGCAGCAAGAGAGGCAAACCAGATGTTCATGCCGCCAGTGCGAAGCGCAAAATAGCATATGTAGCCGCCTATCACGAGAAACCCGCCATGTGCAAAGTTCGAACAAAGCAGTATTGAATATACTAGCGAATAGCCTACTGCTATAAGAGCATAAACAGACCCGAGTGAAAGTCCGTTAATGATCTGCTGGATAATCATATCCAATTAAAACACCTCAGCCTTCCCGGTGCCTGACCGGTTTTTATCGACCTGAACAAGAGGCCGGAGCGGGCTTGGGATCGATCCCCAAGCCCGTATACCGCACAGAAACTATTTTATTTCGGTTGGACCTTCTTGTAGAACTTCGCCTTGAGGTCATCTCCGACCCTGAGAATGACTCCTGCCTTCTTAAGCGGGTTGTGAGTTTTTGGGTCGATCGTAAGGGTCGCGTGGTTCAGCTTAAGGTTCTTCGTTGATTCAAGCGCCTTCGCGATTGCGGGTCCTTCTGCCTTGCCGGCGCGTTTGATGGCGTCGATGAGCCAGTAGGTTGCGTCGTAAGCCATTGTACCGTTTACGAATTCTTTGCAGTCATCCTTGTAGACCTTCTTGTAGCGCGCAAAGATCGGGGCCATGACGGGGTCTTCAAGATATGTGTGGTTGACCCAGTATGTGCCCTTCATAGAGTCGCCTGCTATCTCGTTCATAAACTCGCCGTAGCCGTCGCCGCCGATTATTGTGACGTTCAGGCCAAGCTCCTTAGCCTGCTTGATGATGAGCGCCATGTCCTTGCCCATACCCGGCAGAAACAGGACATTTGCACCTGAACTCTTGACCTTCGTAAGCTGCGCGCGGAAGTCGACGTCTGTGTCGCGGTAACCTTCGTCAGCTACGATCTTGCCGTTAAGGGCCTTATAGCTCTTAGTAAAGAACTCTCTGAGTCCCTGAGCATAGTCTGAGCCAACGTTATAGAGAATCGCGGCTTTGTCCTTCTTAAGATCGGTCATTGCAAGCTCTGCGGCAAGTTCGCCCTGATATGGGTCTGTGAAGCAGATACGGAATGAGTAGGGGCGTACATTACCCTTACTGTCAACCGTAACGAGCGGGTTGGTCCCTACCGTCGATATCTGGGGTACCTTGCCCCTGTCAACGATGGGTGCTGTCGCGATGTTGATCCCGCTTGAGTTTGCTCCAATGATTGCTACGACCTTGTCACTCTCGATCATACGGCGGACTGCATTGACAGCGTCTTCGTTGCGTGTTTTTGTATCGTAGACTACGAGTTCGATTGGACGGCCAAGGACTCCGCCCTTTGCATTGACGTCTCCGACTACCATCTTCGCCATGTTTACTTCTGTCGTTCCATAAGCTGCAAAGTCACCGGTGAGAGCCGCAAGATAACCAACCTTGATCGGCTCGGCTGCAAATGCCGCACCCGCCGCACAAAGAATCATAATGACTGCCAGTACTGCAAGGATCTTCTTCAATATACTACACCTCCAATAATGTTGTGGAAAAACTTCAGGGACTTCTGTTTTGTTCCCAGTGATTCCAGAACTTACCGCCAGTGCCTCACCTCCTCACAAAAATAGAAAATCGGTAATTAAAAATATGGACAAATAGATTTTGGATAAGATCCCTCCGCTTTGGCTATTCTATAATCCAGAGTGTGATATGTAAAGAAAAAAATCATTTTGTCAGGCATAATAGCCAAAATTTTGAATCAATGTGTGCGAAGAGTTCATTTTCAGGCGTGGGAAGATGAATGCCGGTATGAGCCGGCTATACCAAACCATCTCTGATGATTTTCATAATATTGTCCCGTCAGCACAAAATATCGCGAAAACTGCAAAAAAAGCCAATGGCAACGATCCTGCGCTCTCATGCCTGTCGGTATCAAATTACCCGACATCATCAGAGAAAAGCAAGATCCTGCCATCGGCCTTCCTTATCCATGCTGCAAATGCGTTAAAACTGTATTTGCCGAGACTATTGCCACTTAGCTGCGGCGCTATTTTCTAAACTTGTCAAAGATACCTTCTTTTGTCTTAACAGGCACTTTCATCTCTTTTGCAAGCTGCTCAAGGAGTTCGCGTTCCTTCGCAGACGGGTCCTTTGTAACTTTTACACGAACCAGGATATTCATATCCCCGTTGCCGTTCCCGCGCAGCCGAGGCATGCCGCGGCCCTTTATACGCAGTTTTGAACCAGGCTGTGTCCCTGCCGGAATATCCAGCATCTCAAAACCGTCAAACGTCTCAATCTTGACCTCACAGCCAAGAGCCGCCTGAGGATAAGCTATGTCGACAGCCGTGTTAAGGTCGTCTCCTTTTCGCTGGAAGCGTATGTCGGGTTTCACCTCGATGAGCAGGAACAGGTCACCCGACGGCCCGCCGTTTACTCCTGCCTCGCCCTGACCTGAAACCCTGAGCCTGTTTCCGGTATCGACACCGGCGGGTATCTTGACCTCAACAGAATGCTGCTTGCGTACACGACCCTGTCCATGACATTCACGGCAAGGAGTCTTTATTGTCTTGCCCTTGCCATTGCACGCGGGACAGGTCCTTACCTGCGCCATCTGTCCAAACGGAGTATTGACGGTCTGCTGTACCTGTCCCCGACCGCCGCAGGTCTGGCAGGTATCGACTTTTGTGCCGGGCTCCGCTCCTCCTCCGCCGCAGTGCGGACAGGTAACCAACTTTGGAATCTCTATCTTGCGGCTGACACCCCGATAAGCGTCTTCGAGAGATATCTGCATAGTGTATTCAAGGTCATTGCCCCGGCGCGGGGCGTTCGGATTCACCGAACGCCTGCCGGCGCCTCCGAAGAGATCCCCGAACAGGTCGCCGAAATCGCCGCCTCCGAAACCTTCAAAACCTCCGAAACCCGCGCCTCCGAAACCTTCAAAACCTCCGCCGGGAGGCATATCCCCGACGTAGCCAAACTGGTCGTACTGCGCACGCTTCTTGGGGTCGCTCAGGATCTCATTGGCCTCGTTGATCTCTTTGTATTTTTTCTCTGCCTCCGCGTTGCCCTGATTAGCATCCGGGTGATACTTCCTTGTCAGCTTGCGGTAGGCTTTTTTTATTTCGTCGGCCGAGGCTCCCCGTCCAACACCCAATATTTCATAATAGTCTTTCTTGCCGGGAGCAGCCATCAGCGCCTCACCTCACACTATTTATTGTCTTCTTCGCGGAACTCTGCATCCACAGTTGTCTCGTCAGGGGCATCCTGAGGTGCGGCATTGCCCTCCTGGGTCCCCCCCTGCGCTGTCGATTTCGCATAGGCCTTCTGTGTGATCGGGTGCATAGCCGTCATAAGCGCATCCACTGCCGCTTTTATCGCCTCTGAGTCTTCACCTGTAAGGAGGTCGCGCAGCGCCTTGATTTTTTCTTCGACTGCCGCCTTTTCCTCAGGAGTTGCCTCCTGCCCAAGGTCCTTCAGCGCTTTTTCCGCGTTGTATGCAGCGCTGTCTCCTTCGTTGCGGGCTTCAATGAGTATCCTTTTCTTTTTGTCCTCTTCCTCGTTCATCTCCGCATCATGGCGCATCTTCTCGATCTCCTTGTCTGAAAGCCTTGACGACTGGATCGTGATGTTCTGCGCCTTGCCTGTGGCCTTGTCCTTGGCTGTGACGTTGACTATGCCGTTCGCGTCGATGTCAAAAGTGACCTCTATCTGGGGTATGCCTCTGGGTGCAGGAGCGATCCCATCAAGGAAAAACCTTCCGAGTGAGATGTTATCGCTGGCCATTGCACGCTCGCCCTGGAGGACATGTATCTCAACCTGCGGCTGATTATCTGCGGCAGTCGTGAACACCTGGCTCTTTGAGACAGGTATTGCGCTGTTCTTCTCAATTATCTTCGTAAATACGCCGCCAAGTGTCTCAAGTCCCAGAGAGAGAGGCGTAACGTCAACAAGCACAATGCCCTTGTGTTCCCCTGAAAGGATAGCTCCCTGGATAGCTGCTCCGATAGCGACACATTCGTCCGGGTTGACGCCCTTAGTCGGCTCTTTGCCGAGGAGTTCCCTGACCTTGCGCTGCACCATCGGCATACGCGTTGAACCACCAACGAGCAGTATCTTGCCTATTTCCGACGCCTGCAATCCTGCATCTTTCAGCGCCGTGCGCACCGGCTGAACAGTCCTGTCAAGAAGATCCCTCGTCAGTTCCTCAAACTTTGCCCTTGTAAGCGTCATTTCAAGATGCTTCGGACCGTTCTGGTCAGCAGTGATAAACGGCAGGGAGATCGATGTTTCCGGCATTGATGAAAGCTCTATCTTAGCTTTTTCCGCCGCTTCACGCAGGCGCTGCGCTGCCATCTTGTCCTTGCGGAGATCCACGCCGTCACTCTTTTTAAACTCGTCTGCAACCCAGTCGACAACTCTGGCGTCCCAGTCATCCCCGCCAAGTTTGTTGTCACCTGAAGTAGAGAGGACTTCGAAAACACCGTCGCCTACGTCGAGGATCGAGACATCAAAAGTCCCGCCGCCAAGGTCAAAAACCATTATTTTATGTTCTCCCTCTTTGTCGATCCCGTATGCAAGACAAGCTGCCGTAGGTTCATTGATTATACGCAGGACTTCAAGCCCTGCAATTGTCCCTGCATCTTTAGTAGCCTGGCGTTGTGCATCGGTGAAGTATGCAGGACATGTAATGACAGCCTTGGTGACCGTAGTGCCGAGATATGCCTCGGCGTCCCTTTTGAGCTTCTGAAGGATCATTGAGGAAATCTGCTGCGGTGTGTACTGCTGTCCGTCGATATTCACCTTGTAGTCGCTGCCCATCTTGCGCTTGATTGAGATCACAGTACGATCCGGGTTGACTATTGCCTGTCGCTTTGCAAGCTGGCCGACCAGCTTTTCGCCATCCTTGGTGAAGGCGACAACAGATGGGGTAGTCCTTCCTCCTTCGGAGTTCGGGATAACTGTTACGCTGTCCCCTTCTTTTACTGCCACACAACTGTTTGTGGTACCCAGATCAATTCCAATAATTTTTTCCATAGTTCATTCCACCTTTTTGGATGTTTAGTTTTATATATTTATTTATGTGGTTGCCTTGTTTTGTACCATTTGCAGCAGGCGACAGAATATATTTATTCCTGTTTATTTGACTTGATCTGTATTTTACCTGCTTTTGCCGCATGAGGCACGCGGATCTGCCCAAATTATTTTTTAGTATATTTACCCACTCTCACCTGGGGGACTCTGATTACCCTGCCGGCAAGTTTATAGCCTTTTCTCGGCACATCGATAATGTGGCCGTCCTTAGCTTCGTCATCGACCGGCTCCATAGAGACGGCCTCATGCAATGACGGGTCAAACTGTCCTTCCGTGGAGACCTGTTCAAGCCCCAGACTCTCCATCGCATTCCAGAACTGCTTGATGACCATCGTTATTCCCTTATAAAGGTTACCCTCTTTGTCTTCGATGGCGCCACAAACCCTCTCCAGGTTCTCAAAAACCGGAAGGAGTTTACTTAAAGCTCTTTCTGCGGCCAGTTTACGATCCCGTTCCATGTCGCGCTCGACACGTGTTCTCAAATTATAATAGTCGGCTCTGGCTCTGGCCGCTTCGTCAGTAAGACCCTTTATCTCTTCCTTTGCCTTTTCAGCTTCGGCAAACAACGCTTCCCGTTCAGCCTGTGCTTCTTCGTACAGCTTCTTCCAGTCCTTTTCTTCACCGTCTATACCGTCTATAAGGCTATTTGCATTGTTATCACAGACCGTATCCTTATTCTCATTATTCTCATTGCACATCTATTCTTTTACCTCCCCGTCAGACTCGGGCTCCAACGTCTGGAGCACCCGGTCTATAGTCGTTATTACCCTTTCATAATCCATGCGCTCCGGACCTATGATGCCTATCGTCGCACGCTGGCCGTTAAAAACGGTAGAGGCCGCGACAAGCGAGGCCTTTTTCATTGCAGGGGATTCATTCTCCTCGCCTATTAAGATGTTAAGCCCCTCATTGGAGCATCTGTTTATAAGCTCAGAAATGCTTTCCTCCTGTTCAAGGAAGGAATAGAGAGCCTGTATCCTGCCAAGATCCTGGAAATCAGGAAAGTTCAGCATGTGGCTCATCGAACCTGTGTAAACTTTCATCGTTGGCGAGAGCATTATATCTTCCAGCTCCTTCAGCGCCCTTGTACATGCCGACTGATACTCCCTAAGTTCCTGCAGGATATAAGTCTGAAGCTCTTTCTTTATTTCAGTCCAGCTGCATCCCGCAAAGAAATTTATCCTGCGCGAAAGATCGTCAAGACAATCCTGCGACATATCCCACGGGAGAGTTATTATCTTCTGATGTACCAGTCCACCCTGAAGCACAACCAACAACAGCACATTGCGTTCCGCGATCCGCACAAAGTCTACACGTTGAAGTTTAACAGCGTCAAGAGACGTCAATGCTGCAACACCGACATAATTGGTTACGCGGCTTAAAATTTCCGTGGCTGACTCAAGCGCCCCTTCCAGCCCCCTATGATGTTCTGCGAGCTTCCTTATCCATTCCCTGCTGTGCCTTTTTGGATCGACACGCTGGAGGACGTAATCAACATAAAGCCTGTATCCCTGCGTAGTAGGAACACGGCCTGACGAAGTGTGCGTCTGTTTAAGGAAGCCCATCTCTTCAAGATCGGACATCTCATTGCGGATGGTTGCAGAACTGCGACCTGTCAGATAACGCCGCGACACTGTCCGCGACCCTACGCTCTCGCCGCTGCGTATATATTCGTACACAACGGAGAGAACAACCTCCAACTGTCTTTCCGTAAGCACCGGCCGCACCCCCTCCATCATTATTAGCACTCTGTAACTATGAGTGCTAAACAGTTTCCAACGGGATTAGAATAACAGCCCCCCGCACAAATGTCAAGACAGGTCAGACAATTTATATCGTGTTTTTTACGGATTTGTCGGGTACATAACGGATGGGATAAACCGGACAATAGGGTATAATGAGCCAATGGATAAAAATTACCCGTTACAAACAACGATCAGACATCCATATATAATGCCGGATCAATATTTGTGGCTGTCTGCCGCCTTTACAATAAGACTCCGGACAGCAATGCATATTTAAGTTCCCATGGATGCAGGGACCGATCCTGCAATATTCGCTGCGGTGGAAAACAGATATATAAATGCAGCTGAAAATATCAGAAAGATCGTTGCTGAGATCCATTTTACAATGCCTCCGTCAGCAGGCAAAACAGACAACAGGGGTGTAAATATTGAATACTAAAACGACAATTTACCTCATACGCCACGGCGAATGTGCCGGGAACAAGGAAAACAGGATCCGCGGATGTCTTGATTTCCCTCTCAATGAAAATGGACTGACTCAGGCATATGCTCTTGCCGAAGCTATGAAAGACAAGCATATAGAGTTCATATATTCCAGCCCCCTGAGTCGTGCAACCAAAACAGCTCAAATACTGGGCGATGCGCTCGGGCTTGGAGTTGGGATAATTGATGCCTTCTGCAATATAAGGCTGGGACCATGGGAAGGGCGTCTTAAGGCAGAGCTTGCAGTTGAAACACCTGAGCTTTGGAACACATGGGTAACCATGCCTGAAGATTTGAGGGTCGAGGGCGCAGAGACGCTTGACCAGGTTATGGACCGCTCCCTGAAGGGGCTTGAATCGATCATAAAAGAACGTAAAGGACATACCCTTGCGATCGTCGCACACAGGGGGGTACTTAAACTTGCGCTCGCTGGGGCGCTTGGAATAGCAAAACCCCGTTTCTGGCGCCTCCACATGGACAACGCGTCATACAGCCTGCTGACTCACGATGATACCCGCGGCTTCTGTCTCATGGGGCTCAACTTCACGGAACACCTGAAGGGCATCCCCCTTGTTCAGGAATTCGAATAAGGGCTAGATCTCAATGACTGTATATAATATGAAATTCATTGAGACATCGGAGCTTGCGGACGCACTAAGGGCGATCGGGGCAGACATGCGCAGCCTTCCGTTCTTCAGCAACCGCAGGGAGATAAGGATCCTTTTCGTCTCCAACGCCGACGTTCGCGCTGCCAATGTCATAAAGCAGGAGATACTGTCCCGGGGCGGAGACGCCGCCGTGAATGCGCATGTGATAGACTGTGGCGTGGCGCATAGCGACGTAATACTCTTTGGCACAAGAAAACAGCTTGAGCTGCTTGCGGACAAACTTGAAACTATGGCATGGTGGGGACTCCCTGATATTTCTAAAGAGATCCGCAGGGCAATTGCGGCGCTTAGCAGAAGGAGAAAAACGACAGTCCTTCCATCAGGCGCCGTCCTCAAAATCGGGGCACGCACTCTCATAATGGGAATAATAAATTTGACGGATGATTCCTTCTACCGCAAAAGCCGCACAGGCGGCAGCTTGGAAGAGACTGTCAAAAGGGCCCTTCAGCTTGCGGAAGAGGGCGCGGACATCCTTGACCTCGGCGCAGAATCTACACGTCCGGGATCAGCCCGCGTACCGGAGGACATTGAAAAAGAAAGAATAGTTGCCGCAGTAAAAGAGATCCGCAAATTGCTGCCATCCATCCCCCTTTCCATAGACACTACCCGTGCCTCTGTTGCACGATCTGCTCTGGAGGCCGGTGCAGATATAATCAACGACGTCTCCGGACTTACCTATGAACCTGAAATAGCAAAAGCAGCATCTGATTTCGGAGCAATGCTGGTGCTGATGCACATGCGCGGCACACCTGAAACAATGCAGTCAATGTGCGGTTACGATAATATCCTTCTCGAACTCACGCAATTCTTCGAAAAGGGGATCGACGCAGCGGGATCTTTCGGGTTAGACAGATCACGCATCATAATAGATCCCGGCATTGGTTTTGCAAAAACCTATGACCAGAATCTTTTTATTTTACGGCATCTCGAGGCTTTCGAAACCCTCGGGCTACCGCTGCTGATCGGTGTCTCCAGGAAAGGGACTATAGGACGTGCGACTGAGTCGGAATATCCCGAAGAACGCCTTGAAGGCACAATTGCTGTTTCCACGCTCTGCGCATGGCAGGGCGTGGATATGATCCGCGTGCATGATGTCGCACAGAACAGAAAAGCGGTTATGATGACAGAGGCAATAAAAGGAGCAAAATATGCCTAGCAGGACAGTCGTACTGGCACTCGGCTCAAACATGGGGAACAGGCTCCTGATGCTGGAACAGGCGATCGGTGCGCTGAGCGGTTCCGGGTTCCTCATATCGGCAAAAAGCCGCGTCTGGGAGACAGCTCCATGGGGCATGACAGATCAGCCTCGTTTTCTCAATATGTGCCTTACAGCCAAGACAGAACTGGAAGCAGTACAGATACTCACCGTTATCAAAGCAATAGAGAAATCCCTGGGAAGAAGCTTATCGGGACACTGGGGACCTCGTGAGATCGACATAGACATAATACTTTTAGAAGACGAGATTATTGACATTCCATCGTTGAAGGTGCCCCATCCGCTGTTTCAGGAAAGGGCTTTTGTTCTCGTTCCCCTTGCTGAGATCGCGCCCGGGGCAGTACATCCAGTTCTGAAAAAAACCGTCAGGGAGTTGCTGGACTCCCTGCAGGAAGAAAAAATGGAATGGATAATACAAATATGATAAATGCAAAAGAGTTTATCCCCAGAAAAATCACAGGACTCTGTTCAAAGGCCAAATGGAGAATTTGGCCGCAATCACCGAAAAATCTCCGGATCGCATTTCTGCCTTGTTTTTTTCTGCTGCTCGCAGTCCTGATATACATACTGCAGGGCAATGAGCTTCCGGAAGGCAGTTCTAATCTGACGACTCTGCGGGTTGCGGATTTCCCCGTGATACTGGTGCTTGAGCAGAGAGGCGGGACTGTTGCCTCTGCGTGGCTGCGAACTCCAGCAGGCGTACGTCAGATAGAGCAGCTGGAAGGCCTCTCCTTTATCTCCGACAGTTCCTTCCTTTCACGCGTGGATCAGGACACGAAGGATGACCTGCTCTGGCGCGCATCGTTCACTAATTTTGAAGGCAACGGAGTACATTTGTGGATAGGCATGACAACATGGTCGCCAAAAGCCTTCATCGCTGTATCACCATACGAATATACGAGATGGGACGCCGTACCCGCCAAGCTCATAGTGCCTAAGGGAACAGCCGTATATATCTCACCCGCGACACCGACGTATAACAAGGCTGGACAGTTCAGCGGCAGAGACAGCTATTCTTTCGTCTACACTATAAGGATGACACCGGAAGGTCCTGCCTTTGTTCCTGTGCCTGACGTATATAAACAGCTCTCTGTACTTTTGAGGGCCGGGATGCAGGGGGAGTTCACACCTATGAAACGCTTTGCCTACGCCAGGATGCTGACTGAATTCAACAGCCTGGCGGATGGGAAACCTCCCCAGACCGAAACTCTTCTGAACTTCCAGCTCCTCCGTATAGACACACTTGCATGGAAACAGTAGAGATATGCATGCTTTTTTAACTATCCGGGGTTTGTCGATATAAAACCGGACGGCAGGTCATATTTCACAAATATGTTACGCATCCTCCCCGCGCGTCTTAAGGACTTCTTCAAGCAGGACATAGTCGATTTTTCCTGTCGAGAGAAGCGGCATATCCTCCATAACCAAGATCCTCTTTGGTATAGCAATTTCTGCGACTCCAAGTTCAGAAAGCCGCTGGTGCATTGCGTCGCGTTTAAGGTCTCTTCTTGTCGTTACAAGAGTCAGCGTCTCTCCCCTTGGTCCGCCGTCCAGCATGACCACGGCGTGTTTTTCTTCAGGCCAGCACTCGCCGAGCAGATCTTCGACCGCAGCAAGTGAGATCATCTCTCCGCCTATCTTGGCGAACCTCTTTGCACGTCCGAGTATAGTCATAAAACCTTCATCATCAATGCTTACAATGTCTCCTGTATCGTACCAGCCATCTGCCGGCGGTTCGATCACACCTGGGTCAGTAACGCGCAGATATCCCATCATTACATTGTCGCCCTTTATCCATAGCCTTCCGCCCGTATGGACACCATCGACCGGTTCTGTCCTGTACTCAATACCGGAACATATCAATCCCACTGTTCCGCTTTTGTAGTGCGCGTAATAATTGTTGGCCACTACAGGAGATGCCTCTGTAACACCATAGCCTTCAGTTATCCTTATGCCAAAACGCTTGAACCAGACGTCCTGCGTGGAGGCACGAAGTTTTTCTCCACCCTGCACGAGCAGGCGTATAGTAGCAAAGTCATAGTTGTCAGACGCAGCTTTTGCATATCCGTTAAGGAAGGTATCCGTGGAGAACAGCACTGTTATACGCTCGTCATAGCAGATCGTGGGTATCGTTTTATAGTGTAGCGGCGAGGGATAGAGGTGAACGATCACGCCAAGGCTTACCGGCATAAATATCCCGCATAGGCCGAATGAGTGAAATATGGGCATAGCATTGAGGACACGGTCTGAAGGGTAGAAGTCGACCCGCGTGTATATTTGTGCATTGTTTGTATTTATGTTCCTGTAGCTCAGCACGACCCCCTTCGGCGCGCCCTCCGAGCCCGATGTGAAGAGGATTATCGCCGGCTTGTCTGTCTCCCCCGGGATAACTGGGAGGGACTTCAGGAATAACGTCCTGGTTGCCGCGAAAAGCTTCTTCCGTGTTGTTATCTCCGGTGCGAGATCTTCGAGCCAAATGATGCGAAGCCCCTCTTCGACAATGGCGTTTATAAGGTTTTCAAGTTTGCCTAACTCTATGAATTTACGTGAGGTCACAACCGTTTTTATTGCTGCCGTCCTGCAGCAGTTGACAAGAGAGCGCCCACCGAGAGAGAAGTTCAGCATAGCCGGGATCTTGCCGATCCTCTGAAGAGCATATATTGAGATAACGCCGCCGAGGGATGTAGGGAGCAGCACTCCGACGTGGTCACCGTCAATGTTCTGATTTTTCAAAGCTTCCCCTATAAGGAGTATTCTTGTGATAAAGCCGTTGTATGTCACCGGCTTCTGCCCATAGTCACAGAATATCCTGTAATTGCCCCCGAACCGTCTGCGTGAGTCAAGCAGTATACCGAAGAATGACTTCTGTTTTGTCCTGGCCGCAAGGCACATATCTTCCATTATTTTTTCAAGCGCGCGTCCGGCAGCCGCGTTACGCTGGGTCCCTGTGATTTGTTCGGGGATATTGAGCCTGCGGGCCGGATATACTGTCAGAGTGACCTTAGAGAAGAACCGGATCCCTCGCTTATGCTGGATGCGTGAGAATGGAGTCCGTTCTGTCCCTTCTATATGTATCGGCAGTATCTTCGCGTCCGTGTGATCTGCGATCATGGCGACCCCTCTTGAAACCTTCATTGGGAGTCCTGTGGTCGTGGGCTGCAGTTCCGGGAAGATCACACAGCGCCCGCCGTTTTTCAGCAGCGCAAGAAAGTATTTAAGAGTGAGAGGCGTGTCTGCGTCAAGGATATGTGTGTCGGCAAGAGGCAGGAACATTCCGGCAAAACGTTTCTTTGTGAGGCGGCGTTCTATGGCGAAAGGAACTTTTTCCGGCAGAAAAACTGCAAGTATAAGCGGATCAATGAACGAGACATAATTTGGTGCAATGAGCACCCCTTCTCCTGCTTCTCTCCAGTTTTCCCATCCCTTGACTTCAACACGGAAAAAGAGATTAAGAATATATCTAACAAAAAGTCGCAGCAAACAAGCCCCTCCGCTTCTGCCAAATAAAATAGTGGAAATAATATTCCATTATCAAGCACATTATATCATGACGAAGCATGGTACATCAGATTTTACAACAGCTTACAGTCTCCGCACATAAAAAGCAATAAAAAAAGCCGCCCTTTCGGACGGCCAGCATATATCTGCTTTGATCACCGGCGCTTTGTTTAAAGAGACAGCTATATTAAAATATTTACAAATACTTAAAACTTCTTAAAAATGGAGGGCTTTGCTCCGCAGATCGGGCATGGACTTGTTGCTTCCGTGCCTTTATGAATGTATCCGCAAATCGGGCAGAGGTAGTAGTCCTGACCTTCAGGCTCATTGCCGAGATTGGCAAGCGCCTCGTGGTACAGGCGTGCGTGGACCTTCTCAGCCTCAAGTGCAAAATGGAATATGCGCGCCGCTTCATTATTGCCATCTGCTTTAGCGTCTTCGAGCATTGGCGGATACATTGAGGTAAACTCATAAGTCTCGCCTTCTTTTGCTGTAACAAGATTCTCCGCGGTCGTGCCAATCCCGCCTTTTGCCTTAAATTCGCCGAAAGCGTGGATCGTTTCCGCTGCTGCCGTTGCACGGAAGAGCCTGGCAATGTTATCGAAACCTTCTTTTTCTGCCTGCTCTGCAAATAAGAGATACTTGCGGTTTGCCTGTGATTCTCCTGCGAATGCCGTTGCAAGGTCGTCCTGTGTTTTCATCATTATTGCCTCCTTTGATATTTTTCTTCCCTGTACGGAAAGCGATGGTCATTGTTGTTTAAAACTATTTTAGATTAAGCCAATATATATAATTTGTCAACCGGCTTGGTTACCTTACGCTCCATTTTGATTATCGCTGAAAAAGGCATTTGTTTCTTTCCGGATTTTAACGGAGTGGACGGCGCGGTGCGATAAAAGATCCACATGACTCAAGCGCAGCAGATCAGTACTCTACTCCCCTTCTCGCCTGTACCCCCTGCCGATACGGATGTTTTATCTCTCTCATCTCTGTTACAAGGTCAGCCGCCTCGATCAGCTTCTGAGGCGCGGAGCGACCTGTCAGTATGAGCTCCATCTCATGAGGCTTGCTCATGACAAGCTCGATGACGCTTTCGAGCGGAATAAGGGCATAGTCAAGCGCGACGTTTATTTCATCGAGTATAAGCATGTCGCACTTGTCGGGCAAGGCAAACCCCTGCGCCAGTTTCAGCCCGCGCTGAGCCTCTGTATAGTCCTCCGGCGTCTCCTTGCCGCGATAGACATAATCCTGGCGGCCGGTCTGTATCAACGTCACATTAGGGATCATCACTGCGGATTTAAGCTCGCCGTAATGCTTCCAACCCTTCATGAACTGTATTATTGCGACACGAGCTCCCTGCCCGGCTGCCCGAAGCGCAAGCCCAAAAGCGGCTGTCGTCTTGCCCTTGCCATCCCCGGTATAGATTTGTGTGAGCCCCTTTTCGCCAAACATATCAGTTAGTGCTTCCGGCTGCTTTGTTTTTGGCGGCCTCTTCTTTCTTCATGCGCTCGATAGCCGCATCTATATCATATCCGCCGGATTTTCGGGGTCCAACTGTTGCAGTTTTAGGCTGATCTGTCTGAGTCTTGGCTACAGGGTCCACAGGTGTCTGCAAACCGGAGGTTTTCTCTGAACCGTCCGGAAATTTGGCATTAGGCTCAACTTTCAGTATTTCATTCCTTATATGGAGAAGCCTGCGATCATCAGGCGGATGCGAGTTAAATCCGCTGGGCTGCAGCTTCGAGCCGCTCTTCGAAAGTTTAAGCATTGCGCTGTACAATCCGACTGGATCTTCTCCGTTTTTGTGCGCAAGCCTCACAGCGTAATCGTCGGCCTCTACCTCCTGTTCCCGGCTCCATCCGGCGTATGCAAGGTTTGCGCCGACATTTACCGCGGTGTCTCCGATACCTCCGCCAAGAAGTTGTCCCAGTACTGCCGCGGCAACGGACAGCCCGGTCGCGTGCTTAACTGTGTCATCATAGTGTCCGAGCTTGGCGTGTCCTGCCTCATGTGCGAAGACTCCGTAAAGCTCGGCTGGGGAATCAAGGATGTTTAGAAGCCCGGTCGTTACTGTGACTGATTTACCGTTTGTGACCCAGGCGTTCGGCGTCTTCTCCTCTTTTATTGTAAACGGAATTTTTGTAAGATCCGTTGCTTCAGCAACGCGGCCCCACACATTTTTGGCGGTCTCATGCGAGAGCTTGGCCTCTGCGGGTATTGCAAAGAAAACTGCTATAAGCATAAAAAGCAGCACATTATATATTTTTAATTTCATAAGCACAGGCCTCCTTCTAAAATTACTGCGGAATTTGTCGTTCTGTCTGACACAGGGCATATCAGACTATGCCCTGTGTTAATGTACATTAAAGAGCAGCTTAAATCATCAGTAGTTTACGAATGCCTTTTTATAAAATCATTTATCAGCCGGCTGGATATACTGAGGCCCTTGAAATATTCCGGCATTTCGTCAGGAGCAAACCAGCGTATGTCTGTCACCTCAGTCATATCCGGCTCGATATCGCCGCTCTCCCATTCCGCGGTAAACCCCGCCATCAGAGAGCGCGGGAAGGGCCATGGCTGGCTGCCAAAGTAGCTTATGTTTTTCACCAGTATTTTCGATTCCTCATAGACCTCGCGTCTGACACACTCTTCCAAGCTTTCACCAGGTTCGACAAAACCTGCCAGTACGCTGAAACGTCCCGGCGGAAATGAGACACCGTGTCCCATCAACAGTTTCCCGTCTTTCTCTACCGCAACTATTATCGCAGGCGCTATAACCGGAAACACAAGCTCCCCGCATTCCGGGCAGCGCATCGCGAGTTCTCTGCCGTCAAATTCAGAGCGCGCTCCGCAGACCCCGCAGAATTTGTGCGTCCTCTGCCACTCCATTAAATGATATGCCTTGCCGGCACGAAAAAAAGTTTTTTCATCGAAGACGGGCCAGAGTTCACGCCGCTCACACAGAGAATAACCTAATGGAAGAGTTGCATCTTCAGGCAATTCCGCCCAGATATCGCCATACCTGTCTTCCTTATCCACAAAACCTCTGTTTAAGAATAATTTTTCCAGCCCGATATCAGAGTCCCTATCTGGCAGAGCTGTGCCGTTGTCCCTTAAAACTATTCTGCCGTCGCTGAACGCATAGACGTTTGGCATATAAATTCCCCCATATATTTTTGCAATTGACAAAACCTGCGCAGACAAGACTATTTTACTGGACGCAGGACAAAATTCACACTATTATTACAGCATTAAACGGCATTCATTATTTTCTCAGGAGGTTGGACATCGGATGATCGAGAAACTGGAAGACGTAACCGCTGTTGCAAAGGCAAACGTATATTTTGACGGGAAAGTAGTCAGCCACACGGTATATACCAAGGATGGAAAGCGCAAGACGCTCGGCCTTTTCCTGCCGGGCAGCTATGAGTTCGGCACCGGCGATGCAGAGATCATGGAAATCATCGACGGAGAGTGCGAGGTCCTTCTTCCGGGCTCTGCAGAGTACATAAAAGTCAAGGCCGGAGAGAACTTCGATCTGCCGGGAAACAGCAAATACTGTTTTCGTTGCTATGTACCCGTACAGTATGTATGCTCGTACATCTCTGATAAATAAACGACACGGCTTGAGCTTTCAGTACTGACTTCCGGAATTTGAGCGGGGACCTTTAGCTGCTTCCGGCAGCAGGGGGCCCCGCGCCATATACTGCACCGTTATTTTGTCAATCTTGATCACCTTGCAACATTACACAGGAGTCGCCGCAAACAGACATCTGATCTTTCTTGACGGCCGTGTGTCCGTGCCGCACACCTTACGATAGCGGGATATTCCTTCGGCATATCGACCGGCGTTCGCCTAATGAGTCTTTCTCGCAAGATCTTTCAATCCCTGCAGATCCTCCTCTGATATGGCACCGGAAATCCACGAAGAATAGACTGAGTTATTGTGTAAAAGCGGCTCTGTCAGAAGCTCCGGAATCAAGGCCGCAGCTTGTGAAAACGACCTCGTTCCCGGTATGGGTGAGAATTCGGCCAGCTTTGGCTTCCCACCGGACGCATTTACAAAATTTATTGTTTCCCTGATCGACTCTATGCTCTGACCGGGCAGACCGAGCAGTATGTAGGTCTCGCAGTCATCACGCGACCAGCCTGCCCTGCGGAGGTTTCTGACTGCTGAAGCGTATTCTTCGCGCAGGACTTTGCCCGAGCTTGCGCTCGCGACCTTCGGGTCAACACTTTCCAGAGAAAGGCGTATCGTTTTGAAACCTGTCATTTTTAATAGTATGGCACACTCGTAGTCTATCTCGCGCACGTGAAGGCCGTTAGGGGTGTGGAAGCGCAGTCTGCCTTGATACAGCCTGATCAGTTCATGGCATAGAGGATATAAATTTTCCCTCTTATGCATAAGAAGGGCATCATCATAAAATGCGAAATCCTCGGCTCCGAGCTTTGCCTGAAAATCAATTTCACCGGTCACCTCTTCCAGAGATCTTCTTCTGTAATCCGGCCATAGAATGTGCGACGCACAGTAGCTGCAGGCCATCGGACAGCCGAAAGATGTCATAGTCACTCCATAAGGCGGATCACCATAAAGGTCCATCGCCGGATATGATACATCCGGCTCCCAATGCTCAGTTACAATAAAATCAGCGCCGAGAGCCGAAGCATGATCGGGACATAGACGAGCGTAAATGCCTCCGAGGATGACAGGTACGCCGGGAAGTTCCCTGTGCAGCAGCGCTGTTGCCCACCTGACTCCTCCGTACCAGTAAGTCATAGCTGAGGTCAGCAGTACGGCATCCGGTCTCGGGAGCTCTTTGAGCCTTGCTGAAAAACCCTCTTCTTTCATTCCGAAATGGTGATATTTTCTCTTTATACCAAAATATGCCGCAGGCTTTTCTATCTCTGTCTCAGCTATTTTTTCACGGCCAAAGGACTTCCTGCCTTCTGCGCCTTCGTGGATACAGTCAAGCAGTCGGACCTCGTTCCCGTTATCCCTCATCCTCTGCAGAAGATACAGCAGCCCAAGCGGCTTGGACCAGAGGTCAAAGAAAGCGAAGTCATGCACCGGAGGATTAACGCCAAGTATCTTCTTTCCAGACATCGAAAGCAGCTCCTGCATCTTCATTTCAAGTGCACGTTCCACCACAGGCCCGACCCCTCTCAGTTAAGAAAACACCGGATGTTTGAATGGACAAATGTTACGGTAAAACTACCGCATTTGGGCATCATCCCAGCCCCCGGCCCATATCCGGCTTATCAGCCATCATTATATTATAGCTTGTCCGTACGCTTCTATATATTATATATCTATATTATCGATTATTTGTTATTCCAGATGTTTTTCTCTATATGAAACGGAACACTTCCGTTTTGGTACGCACCGGCCCGGATCCTACGGCATCCATAAGCCGTCTGGCAATCCCCGTTACCTCATTTCACAAGCGATTAGTCTGACTATTTAGAATGCTCCATTGCACTTGATTTTTTAATCACAGGGTAGTATAAAGTATACTGGGTGGTCCAGGAAAGGAGTTTTTTCGCATGGCTGAAACGCACGTTGCGCGGGGGACCCGCATATACGAAAAGGTTGTAGAAAAACTTAAGGAGTCCATCTCAAACGGGGATATCCTGCCTGGAGATCCGCTTTCGTCAGAACGCCAGATGATGAATGATTTTGGCGTCAGCCGAAGTTCTCTTCGTGAAGCTTTCCGGGTGATGGAGCTTCTCGGCCTCATCGAGTCCATCCCGGGCAAGGGCCGTTTCGTCCGTCACCCCAGGTCTATTTCCGAAGACAAGAAAACGATACCTCTTGAAGATTCGGCCATCCTTGAGCTCATGGAGGCACGCCGTGTCCTTGACCCTGCTATTGCAGGCGAGAGCGCGATGAAGGCGACCCCATCCGACCTGACTCGTATGCTGCGCGTGATCACGGCAACCGAGAAGAATCTCACCGAACCGTCCGGCCGGGCCCAGGCTGATTTTGACTTCCATCTTGTCCTCGCGGAGGCGACCCACAACTTTGTATTCGTAAACATCACAAGGATGAATTTCGATCTTATTATGGCAACTCACGATAAGATTTACAACCTGCTCGATGACAAAGATGCTTTTCTTCTCGAACACAGGACCATGTATGACGCGATCCTTGACCATGACGTTGATCGGGCAAAGGAGATGGCCGCGTGTCATATCGACAGAATATACAGGACTCTGCACAAAGGAATAGCTGCTCAGCGCTGATTGGTCTGACCAGTAAAGTAATTATTCAAAAATACTTAATATCACATACATCATATAAACAGGAGGCGTCGATTATGGAAAAAAGAATCAGAGAACTCTTTCCTGAGATCGAATGGATCAAGGACAAGGGGCTGCAGGACAAGGTGGTCGCATCTTACATCGATGCTCTTAAGACAGGCGGCTGGGAGCCTGACGATATGGACAAGATACCGTTTACCCTTCTCATTCCGGACTGTCCATTCTCATACCTTGACCACGTGCGGGGCGTAACGCGCATGGCAAAGAGCGCAATGGAGGAGTTCAACGCAATTTATCCGGCAAAGGATCCTAAGTTCACGCTTGATAATGACCTCCTGGTCGCAGGCGCGCTTCTTCACGATGTCGGCAAGTTAGTCGAATATGAAAAAAATTCGGCCGGAGAGACAGTCAAGTCAACTATGGGAAAGAACCTTCGCCATCCGTTCTCAGGGACTGTCATTGCACTTCGCAACGGGTGTCCGGATGCAATAGGCCACATAATAGCAAACCATGCGCATGAGGGCGACGGGACTCTCCGCAGCCCTGAAGGGGTAATTGTGAACAAGGCCGACTTCATGAATTTTGAAGGTGTGAAGTCGTTCCTCGGAATGAAATAATATCATCAGCAACATCAACAAAATATACGGAGGGATGACCGTCATGGGTAAGACAGCGATAGTCAAGATCATGGAACGGGCCGCAGGCAAACCCGTAAAGGTTGGAGACCGTGTCTGGTGCAAAATAGACTGGGCAACGGCGCGGGATTTCGGTGGGGCAAACTGTGTTCTGCAGTTTGAGAAGGAAATGGGCGCGGATGCCAAGGTATGGGATCCCGATAAGATAGCGTTCACTTTTGACCTGCAGGCTCCTTCACACTCGGAGAAGGTTTCAGCAAATCAGAAGATCATTCGTGAGTTTGCGAAGAAACAGGGTATCAAGCGCGTATTCGACATTAACCACGGCATAGGCCAGCATGTAATGCTTGAAGCCGGGATGATCAAACCCGGCGATGTCGTCCTGGGCACCGACAGCCACATGAACCTCCTTGGTGCAGTCGGTTCTTTTGCCACCGGAGTAGGAAACACCGACATCGTTGCGGCATTCATAAACGGGATAAACTGGTTCCGCGTGCCTGAGACAATGAAGATAGAGGTAACGGGCAAATTCCAGAAGGGCGTCTGCATGAGAGACCTCCTTACGCGAATAGTCGGCGACCTGGGCGCGGGGGGCATGGACTTCCTTGCGGTCGAGTTTACAGGAGAAACAATAGAAAATTCAAACCTTGCAGAGCGCATTACCCTATGTTCCATGGTTTCAGAGATGAGCGGCAAGGTCCCGCTTATCATGCCGAACGGCGAAGTCCTTAAGTGGATGGTCGAGCGTGCAGGCCCGATCGTTGAGGAACGTATCAAAGAGTTCTCTGCGGATCCTGATGCTGAGTACTGCAGGATAATCAAGTACGACGTCTCAAAACTTGAGCCGCTTGCATCCTGCCCTGACGCACCGGACAACGTCAGACCCATCAGGGAAATCGCAGGCACTGCGGTAGACCAGGTGCATATAGGTTCCTGCTCAAACGGCCGCTTTGAAGACATCAAGGCTGCATATGATGTTCTTATGGCCGGCGGCGGCAAGGTCGACCCCAAGGTACGAACGATAATCACCCCCTGCACTACCGAAGTACAGCTCCAGTGTGCCAGGGCCGGCATGATAGAAAAGTTCCTGGAGGCAGGAGTCGTCTTTACAAACCCGACATGCGCGCTATGCACCGCCGAACACTATGGTGCACTCCCCAGCGGCGATATAGGCTGTTCAACGACGAACCGCAACTTTATCGGCAAGGTCGGCAAGGGAAGCCATACGTACCTTATGAGCCCGATGTCCGCAATGGCGACCGCGGTCAAGGGCGTCATCACAGACCCCAGGGATATTCTGGGCTAGCAGAGGAGGAAAACAGACATGAGCAAAATTCTCAGGGGCAGAGCGTGGGTCTTCGGCGACGACGTAGATACCGATCTCATATACCACAACAAATATCTGGCGGAAACAGATCCCAAAAATATGCCGCAGTATGCATTCGAGTACTACCCGGGCAAGGAGAACTTTGCAAAAGAGGTAAAACCGGGAGATTTTGTAGTAGCCGGAAAGAACTTCGGATGCGGCTCCAGCCGTGAGCATGCGGTATATTGCCTCAAATATGCCGGCGTTCCGGTAATCCTCGCAGAGACCTGCTCGCGTATTTACTACCGCAATGCGATCAACAACGGATACCCTGTTCTCTTTGTCAAAGGGATCTCCGATGCTATAAAAGCAGGAAAGATCAAGGATGGTGACCAGCTCGAAGTTGATCTCTCAACCGGCACCATAAGAGACATAACGAGCGGGGGATCTTTCCACGGCGACGCGGTCAGCGACCTGGAAAACGACATAATGGAGGCCGGCGGGCTTATCGAGTATCTCAAAGCCCAGGCAGCGGCAAAAAAATAGCATAAACTGTCAGGCAATTTTGAAGCCGCGGCAGGAAGAGCGCCGTGTCAAACACCAGATGATCAGTTGTACTATGTATATGTGTAAGAATGAATTTTTATGGGATCCTGTGATCGTCTTGCTATTGTTTCAAATGGACAAGGGATATGCCTTGTCACGGTTTCACGATCTATAAAACACAAAGGGGTGTGAATTTAGAATGGGCAAGACATTTGCTGAAAAAGCGCTCGGAAGGGCAGCCGGATATGAAGTCACAGCAAATCAGGTAGTCACGGTCGAACCCGACTGGTGTATGAGCCATGATAACACCGGCCCGATATCGCGCACGTTCAAAAAAATAGGTGTCAAGAACGTATGGAAGCCGGAGCGCCTTGTTGTGATCCTTGACCACGGAGTTCCAGCGCCTTCGACGGATCACGCCGAGAACCATAAAGAGGCGAGGGAGTTTATGCGGGAACAGGGTGCTACCCACTTCTACGATGTGTCAAGCGCAGGAGGCGTCTGCCATCAGAAGTTCCCGGAGGAGGGATTCGCACTTCCAGGACTCGTCATAATAGGCAGTGACAGCCATACCTGTACGTATGGCGCGTTCGGGGCCTTTGCGACGGGGATCGGACGTTCCGAGATGGCTGCTGCATGGGCAACCGGACAGATATGGTTTAAGGTCCCGGAGAGCATGAAGATAAACGTGACCGGCAAGTTTAATAAAGGCGTTTCCGCCAAAGATTTCATACTTAAGGTCATGGGCGACGTCAAGTCGGACGGCGCCGACTACATGAGCGTTGAATTCCACGGACAGGGCATCCTCGACATGAGCATCTCGGAGCGCATGACGTTATGCAATCTCGGTATTGAAATGGGGGCAAAGAACGCCGTCTGCCCTCCAGATCAAAAAGTACTGGACTACATCAAGGGCAAGGAAAAGGTCTCCGGCTGGGAGCCTCTGTGGGCTGATCCCGATGCGCGATACGTCAAAGAATTAAGCTACGATTTGAGCGATATCGTGCCTGGTGTCGCGAAACCCCATACGGTCGACAACTATGCCCCAATCGAAGAGGTCGTCGGCACGAAAATAGACCAGGCTTTCCTTGGGACCTGCACTAACGGCAGACTCGAAGACTTACACGCCGCGGCTGAAATTCTTAAAGGTAAAAAAATCGCGGTTCGTATGATAGTGATCCCGGCGTCATGGAATATCTACCGCGAGGCGATGAAAGACGGCACGATAGATACGCTGCTCGATGCCGGATGCATCATCTGCAACTCCGGGTGCGGGCCGTGTCTTGGCGCGCATATGGGAACGCTTGCAACGGGCGAGACGTGCATAAGCACGGCGAATCGCAACTTCAAAGGCCGTATGGGCAATAAGGATAGTTTTATATACCTGGCCAGTCCTTACACGGTAGCTGCATCCGCGTTGACCGGCAATATCTCCGACCCAAGGGAGGTGCTGTAATTATGAAGATAAAGGGTAAGGTCTGGAAATATGGGGATGACGTCAATACTGACGTCATATTCGCCGGGAAATACACGTATACGGTAAAAGAGCGCTCAGAAATGGGCCAGCATGCTCTGGAGGATCTTGACTCCGATTTTAACAAGAACGCGCAGCCCGGAGACATCATAGTCGCCGGTAAGAACTGGGGCTGTGGATCCAGCCGTGAACAGGCGGCCATCTGCCTGAAAGAGCGCGGCATAGGCGCCATAATAGCAAAGAGTTTCGCCCGTATCCACTACCGCAACTGCCTCAACGAGGGACTGCCTATAATAATCAGCTCTGAGATCCAGGATCTTGTCGCGAAGGGCGATATTATAGAGATAGATTTCGACAAGGGCGAGATAATTGCCGGCGGCAAGACTGTAAAGTTCCCCCCCTATCCTGAGTTTGTCCAGGGTTTGGTCAATGATGGGGGACTTATACCTCACGTGAAGAAAAGCCTGGGGTTATCCTAGGCTGCTGGATGATATCTTAAAATATAACTTAACTTTCCCACCGTCTTTCCCGCATGCTTTTGATCAGGAAGGACGCTGTTCCTCGAAAGAGGGACATAACAAATCACCATAGTGACTGAACTATTTCGAGTGCGTTTCGAGATCGGGAATCCAGCAACTTTAATATTTTAGAGCCACTGGTTCTCTGTTAAATAACATACAGAGAAGACGAAAAACAGAGGTTTTGAATCCACTAGTAGCAAGAGGTGGGAAAGTTGAGAATATAACTTATAACTTAAGGAGGGTTTTTTATGTCAGAAAATATTCTAAAGATAAGGGAAAAGAAAGACCGCTACAAGGTATGCTATATGCCAGGAGACGACTCCGGCTTCGATATGATGGAGAGCGCGCTGCTCGTACTCGAATCACTGAACCTGCCCATCGACTGGATCCGTGCCGATCTCGGCTGGTGCATGTGGGAAAAATCAAACAAAAAATTCGGCGAGGGCGACCCGCGCTGCAATACAGTTCCGCCCGAAACGATCGAGAAGATCCGCGACACTGACGCCACCCTTATGGCGGCAATCACGTCAAAGTCAGGCGTAAAGGGTTTCAAATCAGCGATCCTCCAGATGCGTCAGATATTTGACCTTTATATAAACCTCCGTCCGGCGAAAAAACTCCCCGGAATAGGCACCCCCCTTGCGAAAGACCCCGATATCGATATAGTCATGTTCCGTGAAAACACAGAAGACCTCTACGCAGCAGTAGAATTCTATCCGCTTCCCGAGGCCATGTTCGACCTCCATAAGGGCATGGACCGCTTCCGCGGCCGCGAAGTAGCGGTTTCATGGCGCGTATTCTCGAAAGACGGCTGTGAGCGTATAATCCGAGCGGCATTCGAATACGCTAAGGCAACCGGCCGCAAGACAGTCCACTGCGGAAACAAGGCAAACGTGATACGTGAAACCGACGGAATGATGAAAAGGATTTTCCTTGAAATCGCAAAGGAATATGAGCAGTACGGGATCAGGGGCATTGAAGAAAACGCGGACGCAATGGCTATGTGGCTTATCAAGAACCCGCAGGATTACAGCGTTATCGTAGCCAGTAACGTATTCGGCGACATTCTCTCCGACGAAGCTTCACAGCTCACAGGAGGTCTGGGCTTCGCACCAAGCGGAAACATCGGCAAGGATGCGGCGATCTTCGAACCCAGCAGCGGCTCTGTTCCCAAATATGCCCACCAGTACAGAGTCAACCCGAGTGGAATAGTCCTCACCGCAAAAATGATGCTGGAGTACCTCGGCCTTGACGATGCGGCAAATAAAATCGAGAAGGCGCTCGGCGAGGTCCTCGTAGAAAGCAAACCCGGCACCCTTACATATGATGTTCTCCGCGATTTCCGCGGCGACCCGGACTGGGAGAAGAACGCGGCCAGCTCCCTGGATATGGCTGCGGCAATCGCAGGTAAAATCGACCCGGCATTCACCGGTGCAAGGCTCGAAGAAGCAAAGTCAAAAGTCCACAAAATGTGCGCATGGGATGCAGCCAGTCTCGTTGGCTTTGACGACTAGAGCAGGAACGGACATTTTGGCACACTAGCTTCACAACGTTTGCGGGCCGATCCTGCGGATACATTTTCCGCAAAACAGGAAAAACACAAATACGGCCTGCTTTCTCAGTTATTCGTTGAGGCTGAGGGGCAGGCTGTAATTCCCATGATATCAGCAGGGAGGTAAATGATCATGAATACGGCTCAGGCTGGAACACTGGAATCAATGGACTGCCTTGTAACCGTGACTGAAGGTACGGCCGGTTCCGGTGTAAAAATCCGGATAACCGGCAGCAGCGCGACACGTTTTAAAACAGCAATGGAGAAAAAAGTAACGGAAGTTCTTGTATCAATGGATATCAAGGATATCGATGTTTCGATACAGGACAACGGCGCGCTCGACATAGTGCTAGGGGCCCGTGTTGAAGCGGCTATAAAAAGACTGGGAGGTGCGAAATAATGCGGCGCACAATGCTATACCTTCCGGGCAACAACCCTAACATGCTAACTCGCGGGCATCTCTTCGGTTCCGACGGACTCATCCTTGACCTGGAAGACGCGGTCGCAATGGCTGAAAAGGACACAGCCCGTATACTTGTGCGGCACTTTCTTAAACAGGGCGAGTTCGGCAATTGCGAAGTCACTGTCCGAATCAACGGTGTCGACACAGAATACTGGAAAGATGATCTGGCTGCCGTAATTCCATTTACCAGTCTTACAGGCATCCGCGCCCCGAAGGTCGACGATGCCGGCACAGTCAGGATACTTGATGAAGAACTCTCGCATGTCGAAGAGAAAAACGGCATTCCTGTCGGACGTACAAAGATATTCTGCCTTCTTGAGACGGCGAAGGGCATCTGGAACGCATACGACATCGCGTCTGCTTCTCCGCGTGTGGCGGCGATAATACCAGGCGGCGAAGACCTGACGGCAGACCTTAAGACAAACCGTTCAAAAGAAGGCACTGAGCTGGAATGGGCGCGGCGTATGCTTGTATTTGCAGCCAGAGCCGCAGGCGTGGATCCTATAGACACTGTCTTCCCGAGGGTCACTGATGACGAGGGCCTGCGCAAAGAGACCGAGTTTATCAAACAGCTTGGATTTGAAGGCAAGAGTGTGATCCACCCGAACCAGATCCCAATAATACACGACGTATTCAAACCAACCGAAAAAGAGATAGAACAAGCCATCAAGATCGTCAAAGCAGCTAAGGAAGCGGCAAAACATGGGCAGGGCGCAGTCTCTGTGGACGGACGAATGGTGGATGTTCCGGTCGTAAAGAGAGCGGAGCATACTCTGCTCAAAGCCGGGATCCCGGAGGTGAAATAACATGGCAAAGAACGCACTTGGCCGCGAAATCCCCGATTTCATCGAAGGTTATGGCAGGACAAAGCCCTTTAAAGGCGCATTCGCAATTAAACCCGAAGGCTTAAGAGCCGGTCCGAGGCTGCGCTGTGTAAACAGCGACCGTACCGACAAACGGGTAAACGACATAAAAGCAGCTATCATTGCGTCAGGACTCAAAAGCGGGATGACAGTCTCGTTCCACCATCACCTCCGCAACGGCGACTACGTGGTAAACATGGTAATAGACGCATGCGCGGAACTTGGCATCAAAGACCTGACGCTGTTCCCGACAGCACTCTTCGGCGTCCATAAAAAACTGATCGACCACATCAAGAGCGGCGTAATTACCAAAATCATGGGATCGGTCAACGGCCCAATAGGGCAGCTGGTCTCAGACGGCGGCATGGATGTCCCGGTCGTTCTCAGAAGCCACGGCGGCCGTCCGCGCGCGGTGATGGCAGGAGATGTGCACATAGATGTCGCATTTATCGCGGCACCGACAGCCGACAAATACGGCAACATCTGCGGGACTCAGGGAAAATCAGCCTGCGGTTCACTTGGCTACGCGTTCACCGACGCGCATTACGCCGACTGCGTCGTTGCCATCACGGACAACCTCCAGCCATATCCCGCAGCTCCGGTTTCCATCCCACAGGTCTATGCGGATCTAGTCGTTGAGGTTCCAAGCATCGGCGACCCGGCAGGAATTGTCTCCGGAACGACTAAGGTCACCCGCGACCCGCTCCGTCTTCTCATCTCCAAGTACGCGTCACAGCTCATCGAAGCCAGCCCATACTTCAAGGACGGCATCTCCTTCCAGACGGGGGCCGGTGGGATCCCGCTCGCGGTAACCGCATTCATGAAAGAAGCGATGATAAAGAAGGGCATAAAGGGGAGCTTCGGGCTTGGCGGGATCACCGGATATTTTGTCGAACTGCTTAAAGAGGGTCTTGTGGAGAGGCTTATGGACGTTCAGTCCTTTGACCTTGACGCAGTTCGCTCTATAGGTGAGAACCCGAACCACATCGAGATATCCGCCGACTGGTATGCCAACCCTTGGAACAACGGCACGGCCGTCAATATGCTTGATGTCGTAATCCTGGGCGCAACCGAGGTCGACGTTGACTTCAACGCAAATGTAAACACCGAAGCCGACGGAGCTCTGCTTCACGGAACAGGAGGACACCAGGACACGGCGGCAGGCGCAAAACTCACCATCATCGCGCAGCCGCTGCTCCGTGGCCGCATCCCGTGCGTAACTGACAAGGTCTACAGTGTAACGACGCCCGGCGAAGTCGTTGACGCGATCGTCACCGAATACGGGATCACAATCAACCCGCGCCGCAAAGACCTGCTCGAAGCCTGCTCAGAGGTCAAGGACCTCCCTCTTGTCTCAATGGACGAACTCGCGGCGCGTGCCCTTAAGATGGCCGGCCCTACAGACCCCGTTGCTACGGAAGACCGCATCGTAGGTATCATTGAATGGCGCGACGGGACAGTTATCGACGTCGTACGTCAACTGAAGAAATAAAGGGCGCTTCTTATATACCCTTACTGACTTGGCAGGATCCAAAGAGAAATGGCGCGACGTACATGAATGAGTACGACGCGCCATTTTATGTGCTTTGAGAATATGCGCTGTGTCCTTAATGCGGTTAGTGTTTATTTGTATTCTGCGGCTAATTTTTCAAATGCAGGCAAAGAGTTGATGATCTGTTCTGTTCTCACGCAGTAAGAGATCCTTACATATCCCGGGCATCCGAACCCGTCACCGGCAACCAGAAGAAGCTCATATTTTTTTGCCTTCTCACAGAAGGCATTTGCATCAGGCTCAAGGGCTTTTACAAAAAGATAGAAGGCTCCGTCCGGTCTCACACAGTCAAATCCAAGTTTTGTGAGCCCATTGTAGAGCAAATCTCTGTTTCTCTTATAAATTGCAATATCAGCGGTTTTGTCTACACATTTCGCGATGACCTGCTGGAAGAGGCTGGGCGCGCAGACATAGCCAAGTGCGCGGCCGGCTCCGCAGATCGCGGCAAACATGTCCTGCCACTGCTCCATCTCGTTAGAAACCACGATGTAGCCTATCCTCTCTCCGGGCAGAGATAGCGACTTGCTGTAGGAGTAACATACAAGTGTGTTTCTATAGTAATTGATGAGATATGGTACTTTAACGTCACCATAGACAAGTTCGCGATAAGGTTCGTCTGATATAAGATATATAGGGTGTCCATATTCTTTGGATTTTTCCTCAAGTACCGAACAGAGATCACGAAGCGTCTCTTCGGAATATACCACACCGGACGGATTGTTCGGCGAGTTGACGATGACCGCATTGGTTTTATCGTTCACAGCTGCTCTGAATTTCTCCACACTGATCTGAAAATCAGGTTCGTTAGGAGGCAGGATGACAGGTTTTGCACCAGCTGCCTCGACGAAGACCTTATACTCCGGAAAGTACGGGGCAAAAATGATAAACTCGTCACCGGGAGCTGTCAGTGCCTTACAGCAGATAGTAAGCGAGGCAGCTGCGCCTACGGTCATATATATGTTGTCCTCTGTAATTCTGGTGTTATGAGTCTTGTTGATGTGTCCGGCGATCGTCTTTCTGACATTGGCATCTCCCTGCGCCGATGAATATCCATGGAGAAGGACCGAATCCTCTGTCGCAAGCAGGGACAAAATTGCCTCTTTCACACATTCCGGAGCGGGAACACTCGGGTTGCCCAGGCTGAAATCAAACACTTTATCCGAGCCTATCTCCTTGATGCGCGTCTTGCCGTACTCAAATATCTCACGTATTACGGACCTTTTTTTGCCCAATTCAAGCATCTTCTCTGAAAGCATCTCATTTCCACATCC